>JBDRBQ010000097.1:0-16151 GCA_043822625.1 Candidatus Omnitrophota bacterium
ATAATTTTCCCAAATTTTCCCAAATTCACCATTCCCGCGCGCGGAGCCATCATTCTGATTCATTTATCAAAAAAGCTAAATTTTCCTTATTTCTCACATCCGTTATTTTAATTTCGCGAAAATCATTTACCGCGACATCTACGGCTTTTAGCTGAATCTCTATATAATTATCGGTAAAACCATAATGCCTCGCCGTAAGGATATTTCTACGTTTTTCTATAAGCGCTCTTAACGGCTTATTTAGAAATTTTTTTCTAAAATTATAGGAAACCTTAAACGCTTTTTCCTCGGCTTCCTTCCGGCGTTCAATAACGATTTCCCGCTGTAAATGTCCATCCAATTTCGCCGAAGCTGTCTGATCCCTTCTGCTGTAAGAGAAAACATGCGCTTTAAGAAAATCACCTTTTCCAATCGCCAAGAGCGTGTTTTTGAAATTTTCTTCTTTTTCCTGAGGGAATCCCACCAGTATATCCGTCGTAAAAGCCGCGTCTTTCACCTTTTTTCTGACTCTATCGATTAAAGAAAAATAATCCAAGGTCGAATAACGGCGGTTCATAATTTTCAAGATAACATCGTCTCCGGATTGTAATGGCAGATGAAAATGAGGACACATTTTAGGGTTATCCGCCATTAAATCTATCAATTCTTTCGTTACATGATTTGGCTCTATTGAACTTAACCTGATACGAAACTCTCCGTCAAACGCCGCTATTTTCTTCAAAAGCCCTGTTAAATTTCCCCCTCTTTCGCATCCATAAAGACCCAGATTAATACCGCATAAAATAATTTCTTTAAACCGGTTATCTAAAAGATTTTTAATTTCATTCAGTATTTCTTTTTCAGGCCTGCTTACGGGTTTACCTCTTAAATAAGGAACCACGCAATAAGAACAAAAATTATTACAGCCGTCCTGAACTTTTACAAACGCCCTCTGCCGTCCTTCGAAACCGCTTATGCCGCCTGCAACACAAGCCGATATGCCGGTGATTTTGTTAAATATCTGTCTTTTATCTTTATCGGCGAATATTTCGATGTCTTTAATTTCTCTAAGCCCGCTTTCAGGATTAAACACACCGCATCCCATGACGAAAATTTTAGCATTGGGATTTAAACGCCTGATTTCGTTTATGCTCTGCTTAACTTTTCGATCTGTATTTTTAGTTAAAGAACAGCTGTTTATAACATAAATATCGCTGTCGTTACGGCTCCCTTCAGAAAAGCCGGCTTTTAAAAATAATTCACGCGCTACCTGCGTTTCATATTGATTTACTTTACAGCCGAACGTCTTAAAATGAATTTTTTTACAATCAACTTTGTGTTTCATAATTTATCACCGCCGCTACGAAAATCACCGCCGTTTCCACCCGTAAAACGGTATTGCCAAGACTCACTGCCACCGCCCCCGCTTCTTCGGCGGATTTTACCTCATCCAACTCAAATCCTCCCTCAGGGCCGATTAAAATAACGATGTTCTTAAAATCTTTTATATTTTTTAAAGCTTCTTTAAAACTCTTACTTGAATAGAGCGTAGGAATTAAAATAAAACTTTCTTTATTAAGGGTTTTTATAAAATCCTTAAAATCGCGTGCTTCTTTTATCTCAGGAAATTTTACGCGGCCTGCCTGTTTTGCAGATTCAAGAGCCTTTTTCTGCCAGCGCGTGCGCTTAATTCCGGCTTTGGCTTTATCTATTTTTACTACAGTCCGTTTGCTCATTAAAGGTATAATTTCACTCACGTTCAGTTCGGTACATTTCTCAATGATATTTTCGAATTTAGCTTTTTTCGGCAGACAAACCGCCATTCGTAAATTATAAGGAGACCCGATTTTTTTAACCTTATTTTTTATCTCTAAAACAGCGCTTTTATTCCGCTCGCCGGTTATAACCGCTTCGTACTCTGTTTCATCGCCGTCAAAAACCAAAACAGTATCGCCTTCTTTAAACCGATCCACGCAAAAAAGATGGTGAGTCTCTTCCGGCGAGAGTATTATTTCTTTAGAAGATATTTTTTCTTTAGGTGCGAAAAACCTGCGCATTATTCTTCTCCAAAAACTTCGGCGCTGAAAATATAAATCTCAGCTCCTTGTTTATAAGCGTCTTTATCAAGACCCGCCTTGCAACAAACATTCTCTAAAAATTCCTGCCTGTTCCAGCCGTAATCATCAGCCACTTGCGGCAAAAGCAGTCCCGAATAGAAACCTTTCCTGATTAAAAGCCCGTGTCTGCCGACTTCTATTTCATCGAGATTATCTATTTTTTTAAACGGGCTTAAAACCGATATTTCTATTTTTATATTTTTAAATTCAGCCTCACTAAGTTTTCTAAAGCGTGGGTCGTCGAAAGCCGCTTCTACGGCCATCTCCGCTATAACTTCATAAAGCGGCGTATCAGCCGCCAATCTGCCTATACATCCCCGCAGTTGGCTGTTTATAGTCAAAGTTACAAAAGCGCCTTTTTTTTCTTTTAAGATTTCATCTTTTACTTCGAAAGTACCGGATTCTCCGTTTTTAAGATAAACGGATATTGACTGCCTTGCTATCTCAATCAGTTTTTTTCTTTGCGTTTCATTTAACATGTGGCGTTCCTTTCTTTCTTTACCTGTTTTTAAAATGACCATACTAGCGTAACCTACAACGCTGGATTTATTCGAAGTAACGTCTCCTGAATTCGCGTATTTCAATAATCGCGTGTTATCGGCTCCAAGCCGCTTTGCTATCAGCATAGCCGATATTACTGCCGCGCCCCCGCACATCTCGAGGCGGTTATTTTTTATTTCGTTAAAAAGAAACTCCGGTTCCATTTTTTCTATGGTATCAATAGCCGCGGAGTCAAGATTTTCAGCCTCCTCGTAAGAATGAAAATGGGATAAATCCGTAGATGCTATTATTAGAATCTTCTTTTTATGATCAATCGAAGAAGCTACGGCATCAGCTAAAATAAGGTAGTTTTCATAACTTGCGTTTCCGCTTATGACCGGCACAATTTTAAAATCTGAAAAAGTTCTTTGTAAAAAAGGCAGTTGAACTTCAAGCGAATGTTCTTTTTTAAAAGCATCGTTTTTAAAGAAAATCTTTTCGCTTTTGGAAATTATTTTCCCGGCTAATTCACTATCCACTTCGATTTCACCCAGAGGTGTCATAAAATTACCTTCGGGATAAACCGAAAACCCGTCAAAATAAATATAATGAGACGGAGCTATAATAATAACGGTATCGAATTTTTTGTCTTTCAGCGCTTTATAACCGTAAGCCGCTGTTTGCCCACTGTAAATGTACCCGGCATGCGGACTGATTAAAGCTATTACTGTACCTTTAATTTCAGGCGGTTCGGCTTTTTTCAAAAACCCGTCTACCATACTTCGCAGTTCATCTTGACCGGCAGGATAAAAAGCACCGATTGCATTGGGCAACTTGTCCGCGGCCCAAACACCGCCGCATAAAATAAAGATTAAAAATGAAACAATTAATATGTTTTTAATCATAATTATAATGGGTACTCGTATTTATTTTTTAAACGGGCCAACAGCCCTGCCTACCGGCAGGCAGGCGTTGGCCACTACTATTCACTATATTATTATTGTTATTCCCTAAAAATTTCATTTTTTAATAAAACCCAGTTTACTTCAGGGTCTTTTAACTCCGGAAGATTAGCTGTGTATGCCAGAAATTCCTTTTCTATTTCCCTTAAATCTTTTCCGATAGCTTCTAAAAACCAGTTCACATCATCCATCTTTTCGGGGGAGTCTGCGGCCATTTTTATTTGATATTCCATAAATTCAGACGGATATTCATGTGTTAAAAAAGATACAAACGCCCAGCTTTGAGCGTAGGCGTACAGCATTGCCTCCGGCGCGATACCTGGAAAACTGCCCATTTTATAAACACTTAATTGTTCAAAAGGCAAAATTCTGTTCTGTCTTACGGCTTCCTGAAATAAAAAAAGCCAGCGTTTGTTCTGTTCTCCGGGAGGATAAGTTTCACAATATGTGGCTATACCTTCCGCCAACCACGAATTTGCCGCCTCCATTTCCATGGACTGTCCCTGTTTTAAAGCAAAAAGATTTTTCAAACAATCACTTTTTTCAGCACAATACTTTTCTTCCAGATATTTCTTTTTAAGTTCTATTTCCTGAGCGTGATTTTTTATTTTAGAAACAACCACATTCTGAAATTCGTAATTATAAAAAAGTTCGTGGGTCAACTCATGTCTTAAGGTATTTAAAGTCATGTCTTTATAATAAGCGTAAAGAAGTTTATAATACCTTTCATACTTAAATTTAATTTCATCGGCCATTCCCTCTATAACTATATCACGTTCACCGCGGCACGTTTTTTTTAGTTGTTCTTTTTGCTTGTCTATGCGCGCCCCCGGTTCATCTATTATGGCATCATACAGCTTCTGAGAAAAATTTTCACCGAGCACGTTATACATATAAAGCGCCTCACTGCAAGGAGCAAAGTAACCGGCCACCTGCCAGCCCGGCACCCCGTCGGCGGAAGCAAATTCCGCGAAATCTTCCCACTCATCGAAAATTACGATAAAATTTTGGATCTTCATGTGCCGTTCTTTAAACAAATCAAAGAAAGTAAAATAAAAATCCGTCATATACTGGCTAACGGCTTTTTTATATTCTTTGGCCCATGCAGGATGAGAATCAGTCACAATAGTAAAACAGCCGCACTGATAATGCTCCATTTTAGGAAAAAGCTTACGCAGTCCGTCTTCTATTTTTTTGCTGTTTTCGTTTTCAATAGGCTTAAATAAAAGTTGCTCGACTTTAGATTTATCAATTTCCTGTTCGATAAATCCTCCGCCTTCGAGTTCTTCTCTTAAAACGATTTTATCGCTACCGGTTTTATAAAAGGGAACATCAAATATTTCAAGATTGGTAAGCTGAACTACGACATCGTTTTTGTAAAGCCATTTTCCCTCAGCGGAAACGTCGAACAATAATCCTTTTTTTTCTTTGACTTTTTTGTCATATTCCATACGCTCTATCTCAGCCCGCGAAAAACCAACCTCTCCGCCCTGCCACCAGACCAAAATCTCATCATCAGTCTCCTTTAAAAGCTTCGCGGAAATAACCGCCCCGTTTTTTAAATATAACGCGATTAAGCGTTCTTTTTTTTTCTTTTTTGTATTATCCGGCATATCAACGTCTTTTATTTCATTTAATAAAAATTCAACTTCACCGTCCCCCGTCGCCAAAATTATTTTTTCCGAATCCTGATATTTCACGGTTCCGTCTACACTAAAACCGTTTTTCAAGAAAACGGTATCGGCCCGGCAAAAACTCACCGGCAAAAATAACAGCGCCATCGCAAAACACCAGAAAAATCTTTTCATAGAATACGTTGATCCCTACTATTTATTTCTTTAACGGGCGAAGACAAGCACCGCCTCTACAACTATTTTTAATAAATAATCCCTAACTGTTTAAGAACATTATCATCCTGCTGCCAATCCTCTCTAACCTTAACCCATAAATCAAGGTAAACTTTTTTCTTAAACAGTTTCTCCAAATCTTCCCTGGCTAATTGCCCGATTTTCTTTAAACTATCACCCTGTTTGCCTACAATTATAACTTTTTGACTGTTTCTCTGAACAAGAATGTCGGCATTGATATATACAAGTTTGTCAGTGCGATGAGTTATTTCATTTATCAAAACAGCCGTAGAATGAGGTAGTTCTTCGAGAGCGAACATAAAAACTTTTTCCCTGATAATTTCGCCGGCATTCAGTTTCTGAGGCAAATCGGTTATCATATCTTCGGGATAAAACAAAGGGTGCTCGGGCAACATCTCAAATAACAAGTTAACTAACTCTTTTACACCCTTACCCGTAAGAGCCGAAAGCGGTAGAAAATATTTAAGATTGCCATCGCCTTCAGGCGGTATTTTTTTCCAAAATTCTATGTACGTTTCAGCATGCTGTTGCCCTAAATCTCTTTTATTAAAAACCAAAATCACCGGCTTGCCGCTAACCTTCACCACTTCCGCTATTTTCTGTTCCTCTTTGCCGGGGGGGCGCTGTAAATCAATCACATAAACAATAACGTCCGCGTCATCTTTAATATCACAGGCTGTCTGGCTCAGCATCCTAGCCATTCTCTTTTTTGATAAATAAAGACCGGGCCTGTCCACAAAAACAATCTGTCCCTGAGCCTCATTTAAAATAGCCTTTATTCTAAGACGCGTAGTCTGGGGAACTTTAGAAACAATACTCACCTTCTGCCCGATAATAGCGTTAAGAAGCGTTGATTTTCCCGCGTTCGCCCTGCCGGCCAAAGCCACAAAACCGCATTTTTTATTCATAATTCTCCTCATATAGATTAAATTTGTAGATTCTATTATAATATATATATCTTAAAACACCAACTCATTTGGCATATAACCCTATTCTTCGAATTTTAGCTTTGCTTCCACGTGAGCGCGCAGGAATTTATGCGAAGCTTCTTCCATCACAGGGTCTTTGTCTATCAACGCGAAGGCTTCTTTCTTGGCCGCTTCCAAAACTTTAATGTCTCTTAACGGATCCGCTATTTTGAACTCGGGAAAACCGTGTTGCCTGATGCCGAAAAATTCTCCGGGACCCCTTATCTGTAAATCTTTCTCCGCTATATCAAATCCGCTTTGATGTTTCACCATAGCGCTCATGCGCAGATTCGCGTCCATGCTTTTTACGTTGGAAACCAGAATACAGCAGGATTTAAATTCTCCACGGCCTATACGTCCTCTTAACTGATGAAGCTGTGCAAGCCCGAAACGTTCGGCGTGTTCTATAAGCATAACCGAGGCGTTGGGAACATCGATGCCGACTTCTATCACGATAGTGGAAACTAGTATATTTATTTTACCGCTTTTAAAATCCCGCATGATTTCTTCTTTTTGCTTCGAAGGTAATTTCCCGTGAACAAGTCCGACGGTTAACTCCTTAAAAACTTCTTTTTTTAATAATTCATACATTCTTGTCGCGTCGCGCAAATCGAGTTTTTCAGACTGTTCAACTATCGGATAAACTATATACGCCTGTTTTTCACCACCTGTAATTTCTTTTTTAATAAAATAGTAGGCGTCAATTCTCTTTTTTTCACTTATGCACCACGTGGTTATAGGCTTTCTTCCCAGCGGAAGCTCTTTAATAACCGAAACATCCATATCAGAATAAAGCACCATAGATAACGTTCTTGGTATAGGAGTCGCCGTCATTACCAGTATATCGGGATTCTGCCCCTTTTCCGTAAGCGCTTTGCGCTGTAAAACACCGAATTTATGCTGTTCGTCTATAACGCATAACCCGAGCTTTTTGAATTTTACTCCCTCCTGAATAAGGGCGTGCGTGCCTATTACAATATCGGCGTTACCTTCTTCTATCTCTTTATAAATTTTGGCTTTAGCCGTTTGCCTTAAACCCCCTTTTACCAACACAATTTTACAGGGTTTATCTTTCAGCATACAGCTTATGGAATTAAAATGCTGTTCTGCTAAAATTTCCGTCGGTACCATAAAAGCCGTCTGATAACCGTTTAAAACGCTGAGCAATGCCGCGTACAACGCTACAACTGTTTTGCCGCAACCAACATCTCCCTGCAAAAGACGGTACATAGGATAAGAGCTCATCATATCTTTTTGTATTTCGTTTATTACTTCTTCCTGGCTTCGGGTGAGCCGGAAAGACAAAAGTCCGGAAAAGAAGCTGTCCAGTTCCGGCGGTTTTTTATGAGCTATGCCGATGAAGCGGGTTTTAATCCTATTTTTTCTATAAGCGTTAACTATCTCCAGTAGAAAAAATTCATCAAAAATCAGACGGTCCCTTGCCTGCCGATAAGATTCTCCATTTTCAGGAAAATGAATATTTCGCAGAGCCTGTTTGACCGCGACTAAATTCAAACGGTGCTGTAAATCGGGCGGTAAAACTTCCAGTACACTGCCGCTATGTAAATCAAGAACATTTTTTATTATGGTTCTTAATTGACGCTGGCTGATTTGTGAAGTCAACGGATATACGGGAACTATTCTTCCGGTATGAATTTGCTCCTGCGGAGAAGTATCTTCGATAAACTCGTATTCTGGATTTATGATTTGCAGACGGTCTTTTTTAAATTCAACTTTGCCGTATAAAATAACTTCCGCGCCACAAACAAATTTATCTTTCAAATAGGGCTGATTAAACCATAATGCCGAAACATTTCCGGTTTTATCGCCTATAATTACTTCTAAAACAGACGGCCCTCTCCTTGTATAACGCACACCGCCGGTAATAACCTTAGCCCTTACGGACTGAACTTCATTAACCATTACTTTGCTTATCGGTAAAAAATGACGGCGGTCTTCGTGACGGTGAGGAAAATGATATAATAAATCGGCAATGCTGAAAATATTCAGCTTTTTCAAAAGCCTTGCCCTTTGCGGACCTACGCCTTTAACGAATTGAACGGAAGTTTGTTCTAAATTATTATCGACTGAAAAAATCATAATCGTATTTGTGTTTTTCTTATATAGTTTCCACTGAAAAAGCATGGGAACATAGTTAATGCCGGTTTTTTTCAGCATTAACTTAGTAAGAATAACACACTGCCTAAAAAGCGTCAACTTATTTTAACCTTGCACAAACACAGAAGTTGTGCTAATATCAATAAAATATTTATGAATAATAATCGCCCCGAGTGGTATAATTCTACGAGGCGTCATTTATTAGGTACTTATTAAAGGAGGAATTTACAATGTCTAAAGTTTGCGAAATTTGCGGCAAAGGCACTATTGCCGGCAGAAGCATAAAAAGAAGAGGTATGGCGAAGAAAAAAGGCGGTGTCGGTAAAAAAATTACCGGTATTACAAAAAGAACGTTTAAACCGAATTTAAAAAACGTAAAAACAAAGATAAAAGGTACTGTAAAACACGTAACTATCTGCGCTAAATGTCTCAAAGCGGAAAAAGTCGTTAAAATATAAATTTTTTTGATTTAAGTCGAAAAAAAACCGTTTTTCTTATAAGTTAAGAAAGACGGTTTTTTTGTGGTATTTCATTCGGCAGGCTTGACATCAGTTAGAGACAACCGTACAGTTTCGATACCAGCCCATTCGTTTAAACAAGGATAATAGACCGCGTCGAATTTACGGTTATTAATGCCGTGAAGCAGTGGCGCCATTCCAAAGCCTACAGCTTCGCATACATTTTGTCCGTCAGTAACCCATCCGCGAAAATGGTTTTTTCCGAAAGAAGCGGGTTTATTCTTAAAAGAAAGCCCTCTTGTTAAAAAAACAGGTTCAGGATTATTACAACCAAAAGGCGCCAGCAAATCAAGCTCTTCTATAAATTTACGGCTTATCTGCGCGAGGGGAAATTCTATATCTATTTCAAGAGAAGGCGTCAAATCTTCAGGTTGTAAAACGTTACGCGCGAAATCATTTATATGATTAGTAAATTCTTCTATTTTATCTTTTAAAATGGACAATCCGCAGGCATTTTCGTGCCCGCCGTAATTTACCAGCAAATGCCTACATTCTTTTATGGCGTTGAATAGATGGAAGTTTTTTATGGAACGCCCCGAGCCTTTTCCAGGTGAATCTTTTGTGGAAATAATAATGGACGGGCGATAAAATTCCTGGCTTATCCTCGAAGCTACAATTCCGATTAATCCCGCGTGCCAGCCTTCATTTTCCAAAACTATGACTCTCTGCTCTTTAAAATTAACTTCCCGTCTAACTTTAGCCAATGCCTCATTTACCATTTGTTCCTGAAGTTTTTGCCTGTCGCGGTTACTTTTATGCAAAGCTTCCGCGATACTACCCGATTCCCCTTCATCTTCGCTCATTAAAAGTTTTACGGCATGATCCGCCGAACCGAGCCTGCCGGAAGCATTAATTCTGGGACCGAGAATATAACCGATATGTCTTGAACAAATGTCTTTTCCGGTTAGTCCGCTTACTTTAATCAACGCGTTCAAACCTTTTCTGCCGCCGACAGTCATCCTTTTCATGCCTTCTTTTACTAAAATCCGGTTTTCATCCAGAAGAGGCACGACATCGGCAACTGTTCCCAGCGCGACCAAATCAAGATAATCAAATACTTCCGCGGCATTATCACTGAGGGCCTGCGCAAGTTTAAAAGCTACTCCTACTCCTGAGAGTTCTTTAAAGGGGTAATCACAATCTGTTCTCTGGGGACAAACAACCGCAAAGGCCGGCGGCAAAGAAGAACCTTGAGTTTTATGGTGGTCGGTAATAATAACATCTATGGAATTTCTATTAAAAAATTCAACTTCTTCAAAAGCCGAAATCCCGCAATCAACGGTAATAATCAAAGAAACTTCATTTTCTTTGGCAAACGGAAAAACACTCGTATTTAAGCCGTAACCTTCTTCTATTCTGTCGGGAATATAATAAGATACTCTACCCCCGCGTTTTTTTAAAAAGTCGTGTAGTAAAACGCAGGCGCTTATACCGTCAACGTCATAATCTCCGTAAATAAGTATATTTTCTTTGTTTGAAAGGGCTTTTTTTATTCTAACACAGGCTTTTTCGATATCCGGCAATAATAGCTGGTTATGCAGATCAGACAAAGTTCCGTAAAGAAATGAATGCGCGGACTGCTCAGTGGTAACGCCGCGAACGGTTAAAATCCGGGCAATCGCGTCCGATATGCCCAGATTTTTAGACAGGTTTAATGCCGCCGTATCAAAATTGCTTTTATTTATTTTCCACTGTTTCATTACGCCGATGCCTATTTAGCCCTGTATGTATAATGCCAGTCAACCAAAATAGGCGAAGCGACATAAATGGAAGAATAAGTTCCTACGATAATACCGATCAATAACGTAAAAGCAAAATCAGCTATAGCCAAACCACCGAATATAAAAAGAGACAATACTACCATTAAAGTAGTAAGGGAAGTAAGCACTGTTCTGGATAATGTTTCGTTTATGGCCCCATTCACAATTTTTTGAAAATCTTTTTTTCCCGCGTGCGCCAAACGCGCGTCTTCCCTGATTCGGTCGAAAACAACTATAGTGTCATTTATAGAATAACCTACTATGGTTAAAACAGCCGCGACAACCGACAAAGAAATCTGCCTGCCTGATAAAGATAAAATACCTATAGTTATCAAGGCGTCATGAAAAAGAGCTACGATAGCGCCGACGGCAAAAATAAACTCGAATCTGAAAGATATATAAACTAACATTCCTAATAAAGCAAATACCACCGCCCACACGGCTTTACTTCTTAACTCTTTACCCACCGTGGGCCCGACATGCTCGACTCTTAAAACTTCGAACTTATTATCGGCTAAGTTTTTATCCAATGTTTCTTTAATAACAGCGACACTTTCTTCATCGGTTTTAATAAGTATTTCCTTCTTTTCCCCGCCTAAACCCTGAAGCTGTGCCGATTCTATTCCGGCATCTTTTATCAAAGAACGCACCGTATCCAATTCCACCGGTTTTTCGAACCGAATCTGCTCCAAAGTACCGCCGGTAAAGTCTATACCGAAGTTAGCAATCCCTTTATGAAAAAAAGAAACCATTCCCGCTATAAGCACAATGGCTGAAAGCACATAAGCGATATGCCTTTTATTTAAAAAATTAATATGGGTCTCTTTAAAAAACTGCAGGAATGTCAATTTATTAAATTTCTTATTAAGCAACAGCACATCAAAAATTAAACGAGTAACCACCAAAGCCGTAAACATACTGGCTATAATACCGATGCTTAAAGTTATCGCGAATCCTCTTATCGGGCCTGTACCAACTTTAAAGAGAATCAAAGCCGTAAGCAGTGTCGTCAGGTTGGCGTCAAGAATAGTTGAAA
This sequence comes from Candidatus Omnitrophota bacterium, assembly GCA_043822625.1. GTDB lineage: Bacteria > Omnitrophota > Gorgyraeia > DAOVKU01 > DAOVKU01 > JBDRBQ01. The sequence continues at coordinate 11,807 of JBDRBQ010000097.1, forward strand.
AAGCCTTGCTGTAACCGTTTACTACCGCCAGACGCAGAGGCTTTCCACGCCGAAACTCTTCTCGCATTCTCTCAAAAATCAAAACGTTGGCGTCTACCGCCATACCTATGGTAAGTATCAAACCGGCAATGCCCGGTAATGTAAGAGTGGCCTTAAAATAAGCCAACGCGCCTAGAATAATAACTATGTTAGTGCATAAAGCAAAATCGGCGATTAATCCCGCGAACAAATAATAAACAGTCATAAAAATAATAACCGCTATACCGCCGATAAGTATGGCTTTAATGCCTTTTTCGATAGAATCTCTTCCAAGATTAGGCCCTACAGTTCTTTCTTCTTCAATTGTTATGGGAACAGGCAAAGCGCCTGTACGCAAAATTAAAGCAAGGTCGGCGGCTTCACTCCACGTAAAATTTCCTTCTATTTGCCCCCTGCCCGAAGGAATTTCGCTTCTTATAACCGGTGCTGAGCGTATAACGTCGTCTAAAACAATAGCCAGTCTTTTGCCTATATTTTCCTTCGTTAAACGGGCAAACTGCCGCGCGCCTTTCGCGTCCAGAGTAAAAGAAACCTGCGGATAAATTCCCCCTTGGCTTTGTTCCGGCTGTGAGTTGACTAAACTGTCACCGGTAAGAGCCGCTTTTTTGTTTACCAATAAAGGTTTATCATCCAAATATTTTAATTCGAAACCGGCTGGAACATTACCCTTTACAGCCGCCTGAATTTTTTTCTCATCATCTTCTACTAATCTAAATTCCATATGAGCGGTCTGTTTTATAACCTGCAACGCTCTTTCTCTCTCTGTTACACCCGGCAATTGAATTACGATTTTGTCTTTGCCCTGTTTTTGAATTAAAGGTTCGCTTACTCCGAAGGCGTCTATGCGGTTGCGGAGAGTCTCTATTACACGGTTAGTCGCGTCGGCTCTTGAATCTTCGGGCAATTTATCGATGTCTGCTCTTATTATAAGGTGCATTCCTCCCTGCAAATCCAGGCCTAAATTGATTTTTTCTTTCGGAGGGTAAAAAAGCCACAGAGAAATACCGATAACAACAGCTACCAGAACAAATTTCCACTTCAAATTTTTTTGCATAACCGCTCTCTCCTTCTGCTAAGTAATAAGTAAATTTAATAGATTCGACTGCGCTCAATACTTCACCCTGAGCGAATACCATGGCTTTGGTTCGACCTTGCTCACCATCCTAAGCATAGAGCCGTGGATAAGTCTAAGGGTTTATTTACCTGAACCTTCCAACTCAGGTAAAGATTTTACTTTTGTAACTCTGGATACCGAACTTTTCTCTATTTCTATTCTCACATTTTCATCTATTCTTAAAATAAAAGTTTTATCTTTAACCGCGGCTATAGTACCGTGAATACCGCCGGCAGTTATGACCTCATCGTTCTTTTGCAAAGTGGCAATAAGCTGTTGCTGCTCTTTCTGCTTTTTCTGCTGAGGTTTGATGAGCAATAAATAAAATATCACGAAGATAACTATTATGGGAAGAAAACTCATTAAACCGGCACTTTCCTGCCCCTGGGGTGAACCTGCCATCGCGAAAAACATATAATCAATCATTATTTATCTCCTTTGGTTTTAATTTCGTATTTGGTAAAAAAGTTTGTTTTGAACTCCTTAAACCGATTATTTAAAATAGCCTGCCTAATTTTTTTCATTAGATTAACATAAAAATAAATATTATGCAAGGAAACTAATCTGGAAGCCAGCATTTCTCTTACATAAAGAAGATGCCTTATATAACCACGGGTAAAATTGCGGCAGGCATAACAACCGCATTCTTCATCTATAGGTTTATCGTCGGTAATAAATTTAGCGTTCCTTAAATTGATTTTTCCCGCGGAAGTAAAAGCGGTTCCATTACGCCCAACCCGGGTGGGTAAAACGCAGTCAAACATATCCACCCCTCTTTCAACCGATTCAATCAAATCTTCAGGCTTGCCAACTCCCATTAAATAGCGGGGTTTTGTTTCTTCTATGTGCTGAGTCGTAGCTTCAACAATGTCGTATGCCAAAGATAACGGCTCACCTACGCTTAATCCCCCGATACAATAACCATCGAAACCAATGTCTTTGAGTCTTTCAACAGCCTCTTTTCTTAAATCAGGATAGGTAGAACCTTGTATAATTCCAAACAACATCTGCGGTTTGGTAATTTGTGATTGCTCATTAAGAAGCTGAAAATGAGTTTTAGAACGCTTTGCCCAATCTGTCGTGCGGTCGAGAGATTTTTCAACAACACTCCGCTTGGCCGGATAAGATAAACATTCATCCAAAGGAACGATAACATCACTTCCCAAATTAAACTGAATTTCCATTACTTTTTCAGGCCTCAAAAAATGCCTTGAGCCGTCGATATGAGACTGAAAATCAACGCCTTCGTCTTCGACTTTTCTAAGCCTTGCCAAACTAAAAACCTGAAATCCGCCGGAATCCGTCAGAATAGAACCGTCCCAAGACATGAATTTATGCAGGCCGCCGAATTTTTTTATAATCTCCTGAGTGGGCCGCAGATAAAGATGATACGTATTGGCAAGAATCATCTTTGCCCCGCATTCTTTTAATTCAGCAGGGCTTATCCCTCTCACTGCCGCCAGCGTCCCTACCGGCATAAACACAGGCGTCTCTATTTCTCCGTGCAAAGTTTTCAAAACTCCAAACCTGGCTTTCGTATCTTTGTCTTTAGCAATTAGTTTGAACATATTATCCTCTTTGCCCCCAATAAAAGAAGGAACCTTAAAATCCTTCTCTTTTATATAAAAAGACACTCAATATTCCCCTCTTTTTAAAGAGGGTTTAGGGGAGATTTTTAAAGACCTTCTTCCTTTAAATCAATCTGTCATACTCCGGCTTGACCGGAGTATCTAGAAAAATCATTCCGACCCATCTGCCTCATGTAATTTATTCTTTGTTTTTTCATCTAATTTCCGCACAAACTCCAATAATTCTTCTTCTATTGCATTGCCATTATTAAAAAACAACAATGCTTCTTTTATATGAACTTTGTATTCGCTTTGATTTTGCATTTTTTTATATAAAAGGGCAATACGTGTGTGAGAAATCATAATGTCTCTATTTGGACTAAGCATAAAATATGGATTTTCTTTTTTTGATGAAGAACGTTCTAATTTAACTCTGTTTAAAACATTAATATAATTTTCTAATGCCCAAATACCTATTATAGAAGGTTCTTTAAAATAAGCTTCTTTAGCTGCTTCACCGAATTGCCAGATTTCTCTTTCTTGAAGCATGAACATAGTCTTTGCAGTTGAAAACCCAAAACGCATTACAGCAAAAATATAACCTATACTACCCGTAAACAGTAAACACAAAATAATAATAATTGTTTTTTTTATTTTCATAATAATATAAAAAAAGCGCCCCACTTCCCACCCCTGGGGTGGGAAGTGGGTTGTTATTAAAACAAAAATGTTTGTCATTGTCCGGCTTGACCCCCGCCACAAAACACTGGCAGACAAGCGAACAATTCAGAAATTAATCTGCTAAGGATGCGGTGTAATAGCAAAAATAGTAATTTCATCCTTATCAGGCCCATAATAGAAAAAAATTCTGTAAGCCGCAGGTGTATTTTGTTCAGCATCAACCTCAAAAACCTTCTCACCATTAGGACCGGAAAATGAATAATATTGATGTGATTGTAGACCTGGGTGCTTTGGATTCACGCTCAAAAACTCCAAAGCTTTAACAACAGCCTTATAGCGTTTTTTCAACCCTGAATCTTTTTTCAGTTTTTTTAGAAATTGCTTAGCGGTGGGAGTAAACTGCAAAATAAATTTCATAAATCTTTAAGGAAATTATCCAGATTTTTTACTTTCTCTGTTTTGCCCTCACCGGCTTCGGCCAATCCTTGCCGGAGCAATTTCATAACTTTAGGGTTTCGATAAATCCATGCCTCTTTACCCGGAATAGAAACCATCGGCCTTAACAAAATATCTCCTTCTTCACCATAGAAAATTTTAAATTCTTCGGCACCGGTTTGAGCAGAAATTAATTTAAGAATTTTTTCACCTATGGTTATTCTATTTTTAGAATCAAGGCTTTTGATGCCCATAGGTATAAATTTCTCACTACCAACATTAATGGTTTTTTTTGATTCCATTTTTTTCCCTCCACTACAAATATAACATATCGTGGGAATGCTGTCAAGTGGGAAAGTGGGAATATATGGGAATGGGAATATATTTACCGGCATTTAGGTTCTTTCTTATTTTTTGTGAAATTGAAAAAACCTGATTACATTGATTAAAAACCGATTACACAGATACATTAATAGAAATCAATCTTTAAAATCTGTGTAATCAATGG
>JBDRBQ010000098.1:0-37253 GCA_043822625.1 Candidatus Omnitrophota bacterium
TTTGATGATGTCGGTTTATCAGGAATAGTATATACCAATAAGCCATCCTTCATCAAAGGGCCGATATACATTTCTTTAAATTTATCGCGCTTACTGTATCCAAGTTTTTCGGCCAAATCCGAAAGAAAAACAGACTCCAAAGCACTCAGCAAAACTAAAAAAAGGTACTCTGTTCGCTTATTAAACAACTTACCCCCTTTTTGAAGCGCGCTTACCCCTTTTTGAGAAATTATTTCCCTAAGCCCTTTGTTTTCAAAGACTCTTGAATTTGACAGCTTACTCCCTTTTTCGATCCATTTTAATAAAATATGCTCTATGAACACATTAAATCCCATAGATTCAATATCATAATCTACCGGGATATTCTTCATTTTTGCAGTCAAATCGGCTCGAATATTATCAGGAATATAATTAAAGCAGGTGCTTATGAATATGTCTGCCGCGGCACCCCAAGTAAAAATACGCAAAGGAATTTCTGTCATAAAATGTTCATCTTCTTGAAAAATAGGAGTTGCCGACGAATGAACATAATGCGGTAAATATTTCGTTATATTGCGGACTCCTGACCCCAGTTCATCTGCCCACGATAATGCCGCAAAGACTTTTCTAATATTAGGATTTTTCGCGTATGGACTAAATGTATGGACATTTAATAGCCCATGAAAAACCGGTTTGTTAGGGTTCTTCGCGACAACTTTGTCTTTGTAAATAATAAAGGTGGTTTCATAATGGCTCGTATATTCCCGATGGCAAAGAATATTCGAGATAAGCTCTCTGAAAATTAAGTCTCGCAAATCTTTTCTTTGGTCCGCTTCCAGATAAAACTTTGACGCGAGATGCTTTCGAACAAAATTCATAAGTTCTTGATAAGTCTCAATAAGATTTGTTCTTAATGTCAACCTGTCATCATATCTGTCTACATCTTCTCTCCGAACCAAGGCATCAATTTTATACGCGGGTAAAATACTTTGAATAACTTCATCTTTACCAAAAAGAAGAATACATGCCAAAGAATACCCTTCTTGCCCAGTCTTATAATCTTTGATTCGCAAAGACGCGCTGCGCAGCATTTCTTCGTTGGACATTGAAAGCCAAGGATGGTTCGTGTTGGCGCCTTGAATAATTTTTCTAAATTGAACAAATAAATCCTCTTTTAAATCATTAAACATGACCTCTGGAAATATCTGATTTTCAGTAAATATATCCCGTTTCCTAAAATAAATATTACTGATTCGAGTATGATCTACTATTTTTATATCGCTATCGTTTTCCCTTTCATAAATAACACCATTGAGCATGTGAACTTGTGAACTCACAGGAATCTTAAGCGCGAGTATTAACTTACCATCATGTTCTACTTGAAGAGGCGTCAAGGATAAAGGAGGATTAATAAATTCACTATTATTGCACGCTGTTGTAATATTTTGCTTCATCTGCTCAATAGCATCTGAGGAAATACCCTGAACAATTCCTTCATTTGTAACACCCAGCAATATAACGCCCCCATCTTTGTTTAAGAAGGATACAACCGTTTCATACAAAGATAACGGAACATCTATATTCGCTTCTTTAAATTCAACGCGTATTCCTTCGCCCTGAGATAAAAGGCTTTCAAGTTCTTCTTTAATCATTACAACAAGACTCCTTTTATTCTATCCTGATTCTTTTACCGTCTTTAATTATTCTTTTAAGTTCGTCACGTAAAATGTCAGCATAATCGTCTATATCTTGTTCGGTCTCAAGATATGGCTTGCGGGACAAATCCTTAACAGAAATTGTTTTTATTTCTTTAACAGCCTCTTTACCGGATGAAACAGTCTTAAGCAAACGGTTCATTTCCCGCTCAAAAACCTCTTTTGCTTCATCCTGCAAACGCCGGACATTAGCAATACTTGGCTCATTATCTGCCCTCAGGATAAGCCTTTTAAATTTATCAACCGCATTTTCAATATTTTCCTTTGCAGCCTTCATGGCTTTTGCCTCTTTCTCAAATTGACCCATTACTTCAGAAATACTTTTCCTGGCATATTCACGAGCGTCTTTAAGCAGTTTATTATTAATATCACCAACCGCCTGAATAAGCTTAGCCGCTTCCTGAATGATTCCATATGGAGTGGATGCCTGTAAAATATCTTTCATTCTGAGCAACGCACTTTTTGCATCTTTATCTTTTTCCAGATCAAACCGGTTAACTTCAAACCGCCCAACCGCGTCACGGAGTTCGTCCCACTGCATGCGTTGCTTAGTGTAGAATGCTTCAATGTCTGCAAAGGAATTAGCGGCATCAGTCAAATCTTCCTTGTTTTCCAGAAATCGAGCTATAAAATCAAAACTGTCATTTGAATTTATTAAAATACTTGCAAGTCGCAGAAGCTCATTTATATCGTCTAATCCGGGATATTTTCCTGTCTCAGCGAGAGTTTTATACTGTGATAATTTTATGGAGAGGCCTTCGCACTTATTCTTTAGAAATTCGAATAACTGTATTTCTTTATCTGGGCCCATTTCTCCGAAGATCTGTTGTCCGAGTTTGCGAGCTTCTTCGATATTAGAAGAATCTACTACCTTGCGCTGGCGAATAGTGATCTTTTTCCAGTTACTTGTACGAGAAATTACTTCGTAAGCCCTGCTCCGCTCAACAATCCCACCATTTAATACAAATTGAATTTCACTGAGGCAAAACAGCTTTACTAACAAAAGCGCGGTTTCCCATTCATTCCAGCCAAAGGGACGCAGGCCATATCGCTCAATGATTTCATGTATGACCATCTGTTTGCTTTGCATCGCGCAAAGAGAAATATATTCCCGCACATCTTTAGCCGCACGGGGATTATTTTCAGGGACATTCATATCGAACGTCCGTTGAGTTGTATCGTCGTGCCTTAATACAGATTGGACTTCTGCTTGTGGATTAGCACAAGGATGTTCAATATACCCCATCTTGGGGAAAGTATTATCAATGAGATAGTCTAAAGCTCGAACACGAACAGTTAAAACATCTTCAGAGCCATCCTTCCATACCTGTCCATTAATATAAAACTCGGCTTCTACGAAAAGCGATTTAACGAGTCCTATGAGCCGTGTTTTTCTGTCACGATTATCAGACTTGCGATCATTTAAAATACGTTTTATCTCTTCATTTCCATCGTTCTTTCTCGCGATATATTTATCAGTCTTCAAAAACATCTTTATTTCTTTGCCGAGCTGCTCATTGTCAGGAAGTTTGATGATAATACAACCATTATCATTAGTGCTTTCCCCAATGCATCGATGTTGGCCGTATAATGAATATTCATCATGAAACGGTGAAATAACCGACCATGTTAACCCTTTCTCTACACGCCCGCCGAATACCTGTAAATCGCACATGCGCAAAACATCAAAATCTTTTCCTGTCTTTGCGTAACGGTGCTTCTTTTCATCCCTGTAAATATCTTCAAATACGATCTTGTTAAGAGCCCGACTTTCATCTCCAAAACCTAGCTCAACATTCTTTATTTCACGGCCAATATCCTGCTCTTCATTTGTTAAGAAATAATAATTCTCACCGCTCCTGGCAATTAGGGTTTCTTTTTCAAGCCTTAACAAAGATTGCTCTATTTTCGTTCTTAGCTCAAATCGATCTTCATCAATGCTTTCAATACAAAGAGTGACAAGATTATCAATATTCCCTTTCACTTCATCAATGTAGCGAATCATAAAAAGTGTTTGAAGAATAAACGTATCGAAGTCATGTAGCGATGGGTTTTGTTTTGCCTGATCAATAGTCCTTTTCACCGCTGTATCAAGAAAGCTCTCTATGGAAGGATAAAACCAATATAACGGAACAAGAATTCCAATTTCTTTTGAGGCAGCCTGTTGCGCCGCGAATTGAAACGCATCAAGCATGGAGCGCTCGCCACGGGACAAATGAAGTCCTGTAGCACCAGCTCGTCGAATAGTTTCAAACACTTTTTGCAGAAGTTTGAATTGATAAGGAATAAAAGGGTATGTATTAACAAAATCTTGAACATCGCGATAGGATGAAAGCGTCATTCCAGTATCAGCAGTAAACATTAATTGATTTTTTAATATATCCGCGTTTGGCTGATACATTGCCTTTAATTCACTATGGCAATTCTCTTCTTTTTCTAATAGACGCTTTTGAATGACTTCATCCGTGTTTGAACTCGATAATGAGAGGCGAGTTTTAAACCGGCCTTGTATCTTTGAGAAGTCATTTGTCCTGGCATTGCTGAGTGAACCAAGAACGGTATCAATGTCTTCCTGGGAGGTTACAACAACCCATGCCCTGCCATCACAGGTAACGCCTAAGTTTTCAACGATAGTCTGAAGGTTAAGCATTAGATGCCCATCAGAACCGACAAACTGTCCTATTTCGTCAACAAAAAAGAATAACCGATGAGTAGAACCTTGTTTATCCAGATATTCTTTAACCCATTTTGAGAAATTCTCCACGGTCATGGAGAAATCTGTTTCCGCATGGTCAATCCAGCGTCTTGATGCCTCTTCGCTCTGTCCAAGAATCTGAGCAAGAACTTTGATAATCTCATCCTGATTAAACTGCCAGTCAATCCGGCGGTCTATCCACTCCTCACCGGTTAATGCGCTATATTTCTGTTTAAATTCTTGGAATAGTCCTTTATTGTCGAGATAACGTTCCATATGAGCGATATGAGGATGATCGGGACAATATCCTTGAAGATCATTAAGGACTTTTAAAAATACAGCTAAAATAGCGTCCCTTCCTTTTGACTGATCTGCCTTGCTATCAATATTAAAAAGAATTGCGTCTGTATCTTTACCCGCGATTCGTTTAACTGTTCCAGAAAGCATCGCATCAGTGATTTTCTCTTCGAAGAATTGAATCGCTTTTTTATGAACTCCTTCTTTCTCAGCTTCCGTGTTTGAGAATAGATAATGTAATGCTTTTATAAAATGGGATTTACCTGAGCCAAAGAAACCAGACACCCATACCCCAACTTTCCCGGAAGCGTCTGAACGCGAAGCATTATCCACTGTGTCAGAATAAACTGAGAAGAACTTATCAAGATGGCCGGTTAATTCCTTTGTTAAGACCAACTCATCCAGTTCCTGCCATATTGAGGCCGGATCCTGTTGTTCGGCTTTTATAACGCCATTAATTGGCCTAAAGATATCTTTGGTAAAAAGTTCTTTAATTTTCATATACCTCTCCATTTCATTCAGGAATGAGCCTAAATGCTCTATAGTAATTATCTCCATCCAACATATCGAATAGTCGAAATGATTGGCCATTATATTTTCCGGGATAAAACATGACCACAGAAACATCACCGGTGATTCTTTGCAAATTATTTAAGAGGGAATGGGCGCGTACCCAAGGCCATATAGTTCCCACTCCGCTAATCAAAATAAGATTGGCACCTTTAAGTTCAAATTTTTCATCGATAACCTTTACAAAACGTTCAGGCTTAACAGACGCGGAAATCGCCTTCCATAACGCAGCAGCCCCTTTTTCAGATTCAAGTTCAAATGCCTTTTCTAAATTGCCACGTTCACGCATGTGCTCAATCATTAAATCGAAAAGCTTAATATGAACAAGTTTTATATTTTGATGATGACTTGCGATACGGTTGATCATAAAATCGATATGTTCCCTCATTTTTAACTCGAAGTCGGGCGGATAATCAAATACATGAAACGGTATTTCATTACCAAGCCCTTTTTTGTTGAGAAACTTCTCTTCTGTGATCTCATGCAAAATAGAGTTTAATCGTTCTTCAAAACTTTTTTTCATTTAGACACCTGTATACACTTAAGAACATAGAACTCATTGTTTTTTTTGAGATAATCCATAATCTCCGGTACAATTTCAATTCTTTTTAAAGTCCAATTATGAGCCTTTTGGAGATATCCGACCTCTACTAATATTTTATGCACCACACTGCGCATCTTCGTTGCGGTCGACGGAGGAAAATCTTCCATTGAAGGATCCCTTTGCTTGCACGAAACGATAAATTCATCCCATAAAGCAGGAGTTAGTTTATCTTCTAACCTTCTAAATTGCGCGCGAACAACAATATCGAGATAATCTCCTAATATCCGGCAATGCTTAATCGCTGACGCGAATAACGCCTGCGTTGTTAAAATACCATCGCCATCCCGCGCCATTTTCCATAAGTCAGAATCCATCATTCCGAGGCGAGCTCTGATAAATGACGCTACGCGCTTTGATGAAGAAACGCTGAGTTTTTGCAGAATGTTTTCTTCTTCAATAGCCTTCTTCCATTCTTCCGCTGAAACTTGTCTCAACATTAAGTCTGCTATTTTTCTGCTCTCAGGAACCAATAGCGCTCCCGCGGTTATATTTGCAATGTAATGTACTTTCATATTCTTATGATGAATCGAAGGGTTTATTTTGCTTCTTTGCGGAATGCCTGCTCCGCTAAATTTTTTACCCATTCATTATCTTTACCTATTCCCCAATATAATGTTCTATGAGGAAACGGTATTTCAATACCAAGCTCATCAAAACGATTCTTAAGACGCCGTCTAAATTCTCTGGCGATTTCCCACTGTTTGATAGGAAGTGTCTTTATTCGGAATTTTATGGTTACTTGAGAATCGCCAAAATCATCTACACCAAACATCTCAAGGTCATCAAGTATTAATTTCCCAAAATATTTATCTTCCCGTATTTTACTGCCGACTTCTTTAATAACATCCATTACTCTATCAACGTTTTCCTTATAGGCCACACCAATGTCAAAAAGCGCGTGGGCATACTCTTTTGTATAGTTAATAACTGTTTTAATTTCTCCATTGGGCACTATAATTACTCTGCCCTCAAGATCTCGCAAAGTAGTAATACGCAAGTTGATATCTTCGACAAGCCCGCCATAATCATTTATTTTTACCACATCATTAACACGATACTGGCCTTCAATAAGAATAAAGAGTCCATTAATTAAATCCCTAATAAGATACTGTCCTCCAAAACCAAAAGCTAAACCGACTATCCCCGCGCCGGCAAGTAAGGGCGCCATATTTAAACCAAAGTTTTCTAATACCATATAAACAATAATGCCTATAATAACAATGCTTCCTAACCAACGAAAAAGGTTAATAAGCGTCATCATCCTTAAAGTAACTTCGTTTTCGCGAATGGCGTCTTTGTGCGTAATTAAATGTTCAAATCGTTTCAATCCGAGCTTTAATAATAAAAACAGCAGTAATCCAATAAAAATAATGGCTGCCGCCATAATGGATTTTTCAATAAAGCTTCTCTTGGATGCTTTTTCTCTTTTGATATCAGTCAACGCTTTTTTTAATGAATCTATTTGAGCTTGATGCGCTGAAATAGTTTCCTGCGCGGCCATGGCTTTGGATTCGGCCACCGCCAGTTTTTCTTTTGACACTTGAGCTTCTTTATCTAATTGTTCAGATTCTTTACTAAGATCCCGCGCTTTTTTTAGCAGTTCAGGATTATTTGTGATTTCGGCTTCTTTTTTTATAACTTCAAGTTCCTCTTTAACGACCGAGGCGGCCTGTTCTTTTACCTGAGACTCTTTTTTAATTATATTTTTTTCTTCAATAACTTTCTCCGCTTCTTCCGTAACTTTTGCCGCTTCCGCTTCTTTCTTTTTTATCGCCTCCTGTGTGTCTTGGTGTCTTTCTTCTATTTTTCTAAGTTCTTCTTTCTTTTCTTCTGAGGACGACAAACTCACGTTTGAATCAGCTTTGTCTTCCACTCCGGATTCAGCATAGACATTATAAAGCAAGCTTTCCGAAAGAATAAATAGCACCAAAAATAAAATTATTTTTGATACTTGCTTAATTTTTATCATATCTCTCCTTTTTATATCGGTTTTTTCTTAATTAATTTTTATTGTGTTCTTATTTATCTTTACGCGTTGTATTACTGCCTTCATAGAGCGGGTATTCTAAAAATTGACATGGTATGCGGGCGTTGGAGAATTCCATGCGGCGGGCGGCGCGCAAACCTATTTCTTTAGAAAGGGCTTCGTTGCCGGTAAAGACGTATCCGGTAAAGCCGGTACATTTTTGTTTGAAAAAATCTCCTATGTGTCTATAGGTTTCTTTGAGTTCTTTATTATTGCCCATTCTTTTACCGTACGCGGGATTAAGAATGATTATGCCTTTTTCTTTCGGTAAAGGTGTATCGGCAAAATCGCAGACATGAAATTCTATTAATTTATCCACGCCTGCCAATCGGGCGTTTTTTTTCGCGATTTCAACCGCTTCTTCATCTATATCGGAAGCAATGATTGGCGAGCGTAAACTGCCGAGCACGCGCGCTTCTATTTCTTTTCGTAACACCTGCCATTTTGGTTCATTAAAATTTTTTACGTGCATCAGACTGAAATTGTCCCGTAGAAGCCCGGGTGCTTTATGGAGAGCGATAAGCGCGGCTTCGATAGCGAGCGTGCCGCTGCCGCACATAGGGTTGATTAATGGAGTCGCGCCCTTATAACCGGCGGCAAGCAGTAAAGCCGCGGCCAGAGTTTCCTGCAAAGGTGCTGTGTGCGGGATTTTGCGATACCCGCGGTCTGAAAGTTTATTGCCTGAAGTATCGAGATAAATCCAACAACGGTTTTCTTTCCAGAAAAAATTAATTACCACATTATTTCGTTCCGGGCCGGAATCAGGACGCGCGCCGAGTTTTTCCATCATGCGGTCAACAATCGCGTCTTTGATTTTCTGGCTCGCGAACATGGAATTGTTGATGTGCGGAGTATCAGTTACAGAAACAATGCTAATATATTCAGAAGGGTCTATTATCTCTTCCCATGGCAGGGATTTAATTTCTATGTAGAGTTCTTTAGTGCCGCGGCAGGTGAATTTTTTAAGCCGGTACATCACATGCAGAGCTGTCCGCAGGTAAAGATTTAGTTTAGCCGTGTCTTCGAAAGAGGCGTTTATTTCGACTCCGGTATCATGATCCGACCTTATTTCGAATCCTAATCGTTTTACTTCCTTCAGCAGATAAGGCACAATGCCTCTGCCGCAGGTAATAAGAACTATTTTATTTTGGAATATGTCCATAGTTTACTCCGTTCTCCGAAAAACTCTGCTTCTTATAATAGAGGTTTTAAGATTTATTTTCCCGGAGCCTTGTGCTTTAACATGGCAATCGGGGTTTGTTTAAAATGCAATGCCAGCCATATAGTTTTTTGTCCGGGGTCTGTCCAGTCGACTCTATGGAGGCATTTAGCGGGAATATAAACATAACTCCCGGGTTTCATTAAAAAAATATTTTTGGTATCTTTAAAACGGAGTTTGGCTTTTCCTTTCAATAAAATTACCCATTCATTAGTATTTTGTTCAAGCCATTGCCCCGCGGGCGTAACGTGTCCTTCTGAAATTATTCTTTCGAGCGTGAAATCATCCGTTTGTAAAAGCTTTTCGAAGACTTCTTCCATGATAATGTTTGGTACTTGCGAATATAAATTATTGAAAGATGGTTTCATTTTTATTTATTTAATATAAAATCATTAAGGTTCTTTCTGGAACTTCTTTCTTTAGTTTCCGCTGGATAACCGATAGTGATTACCGCCATAAGTTCATAGTCTGCATTAACATTAAGATATGTTCTCACGTCGTCTTTTTTTGGTGTATCCGCCATATATAGATTTCCCTTGCGAACATCCGCCGCAACAATATTTGCATTCATTCGCGGGCAAACCTGTGCTTATTCTGTGAAGGCGGATAAAAAGTATCTTTTTTTATTATACTCCGATGTCTTCATTCCATAGGTCAGGATTTTTTTCGATAAATTCTTTCATAAGGGAAATACAAATTTCATCCTGTAATATTTCTATACTCACCCCTCTTGATTTCAAAAGTTTCTCTTCGCCGGTAAAAGTTTTGTTTTCGCCTATAATTATTTTTGGAATACCATATAATAAAATCGCTCCTGAACACATTGGGCATGGCGAAAGAGTAGTATATAAAACAGATTCGCGGTATACCGAAGCAGAGCGGCGTCCGGCGTTTTCCAGCGCGTCCATTTCTCCGTGCAGGATAACACTATTTTTCTGCAGGCGGCGGTTATGACCGCGCCCGATTATTTTTCCTTTATAAACCAAAACCGAGCCGATGGGAATTCCTCCCTCACTCAATCCTTTTCGTGCTTCTTCTATGGCGGCCTTCATAAAATAGTCCATGGTAATTCCTTTAATACAATTTTTTATTCGGCAGTTTACACCAATCATCGAAAAGTTCGCGGCATTCTTTTAACAAAAAACCGGGGGAGATTTTTATTTTACTTTTGCCTAAGGTTTTTAATCTGATGTTGCTGATTTTCATTTCATTGAAACCTGTTTTTGCCGCGTCATTTATGTTTGTACCGAAAACGATAAGACCTATTCTTGCCCAGTGAATGGCGCAAAAACACATGGGACACGGTTCTGTAGTTGAATAAATAACCGAGCCGCTTAAATCGAAAGAGCCTGTTTTTCGAGCGGCGGCGCGTATGGCGTTTATTTCGGCATGACATGTCGCGTCTTTTTTAAGCACGGTATTTTTTGCCGACGCGAGCACTTTACCGTCTTTGATAATACAGGCTCCGAAAGGGCCGCCATCGTCCGGGTGTTTAATATTCTCGCGCGCTTTCTTAATAGCCAAGCGCATAAATTTTTCGTCTAAAACAGATACTGATAAACTCATCTTCTTTCCTTGTGTTATTTTAATCGTGTTTCCGGCAGGTGCCATCGCGCTTTATAAACACGGCCATAATTATTAAAAAGAATAACATAATCAAAAGTAATTCCAGCGGCTCTTTAAAAAATTCATTGCGTCCGAATTGTCTCATATCTTCCCAAGCTTCAAATATTATTATAGCGCTAATTACCATGATAAAAGAAAAAAGTTCTTTTTTTATCCAAGCTAATTTAAGAAACACATACTTTCTAATATTCATCAATCGGCGAATGCCGGGAAAATATTTAGGAATATCCGCTATGTAAGTAGTGTATTCCGCGGAAAAACGTTCTGATAACACCGCTGTTTCTTTTTTTATTTGCGGAATATAAATCAATAAATAAACAGCCCAGAATAAAAAAAGCGTCCATAATTTAAAAAGAATACATACAATTCCCGTACCGATTAGAAATGTGCCGAAATACATGGGATTTCTTATCATAGCATAAGGTCCGTCTTTAACTAAGGTCTGACTGTTTAGAGATTTTTCTTCCTTGTGCCCTCTGGCGGAAATGCGAAACAGAAAACCGAATAAAACAAGCCCCATTCCTGCTATATCCAAAAATTCGTCTATAGGCTCTTTCTGGGAATGGGGAAAGAGAAATTTATATAAAAAAATTACTGCCAACACAACCAGAAAAATAAGTGTTCCCTGCAATCTTATGCGTTTTTTCATTTACGTACGGTTCCCCTCTCTTTTTTAGCGTAAAATGTATAATAAAGCATAGCGCAAGGGGCGTAGAAGCAATTAAATAATTTTGCTTTTTCTATGCCTTCCGCGCTTAGTACTATCCTCTACCTGTTTGCCTTCGGCTTCGCCGCGAAACGATCTGACAGACAGGTATACGCTATTATTTAATTTATTCATATCTTAACGCTTCGATGGGATTTAGCGCCGCGGCCTGACGCGCGGGCCAAAGCCCAAAACCTATTCCTACCCCGACCGAAAATGTTACCGCCAATATTACCGATGAAGGCATAACTCTCGTGGTCCATCCGGCGATAATAGATAACAGCATGGCTATACCTGTACCCAAGGCGATACCTGTTATTCCGCCGAGAAAAGTCATCACGACCGATTCGATGAGAAACTGATTCATAATATCTTTTTCTTTAGCGCCGACGGCTTTGCGAAGTCCTATTTCTCTGGTGCGTTCAGTGACTGAAACGAGCATAATATTCATAATACCTATGCCTCCTACCAAAAGAGATATGGCGGCAATCGAACCCAGAAGCCATGTCATGGTTTTGGTCGTGCTTTCGAGTGTTTCCTGTATTTCAGCCATATTACGGATTTGAAAAGAATCTTCATTATCTTTGCTAAGGTTGTGGCGTTTGATAATTAGTTGTTGTATTTCTTCCTGCGCTTCCCGCATTAAATTAGAGGCACGGACTTCCACGTCAATAGAATCGACGTAATCTTTTCCCAAAAGACGGTACATTGCCGTGGTAACAGGTATTACCACTAAATCATCCTGATCCCTCCATCCGGTAGCGCCTTTTTCCGGCAGAACGCCGATTATCTGAAAATTTATACGGTTTATTTTAATGGAAGCGCCTATCGGATTTTCGTTTCCGAAAAGTTCTCTTAAAACGGTAGTGCCCAGAAGCACCACTTTGTCTCTCATTCTTAATTCTGCTTCGGTAAAAAATCTTCCTAAAACAGGCTCTGAGGCGCGCATTATTCCATAATCCGCGCCGGTTCCGTTGACTGTAGTGTTCCAGTTTTTATCGGAGTAAACAAGCTGGGCCCGTCCATTTACCGAAGGAGAAACATTTTTTACGGTATTCGAAAGTTTGGCGATAGCGTCGGCATCCTGCAGAGTAAAACGCGTAACCGTACCTGCTTCAAGAGCTACACCATGCAGGCGGCTTGAACCCGGCCTTATCATTAAAAGATTGGAACCTAAAGAAGATAGTCTTTGCGAAATTGATTCTTTTGCCCCTTCTCCCAGAGCGAGCATGGCGATTACCGCCGCGACACCGATAAGTATGCCTAGCATAGAAAGGGCTGAACGCATTTTATGAGAAATAATGGAATGAATTGCCTGGCGCAGATGATCCATAAATTCCGCGCGGCCTGAGTCCTTTTGCGATTCCGAGAGAATTTTTTCGATGGATAAAGCGGGTTGAGTTAAAGAAATGTTCGGCGTACTTTTATCGATTTTTTCATCGGAAATGATTTTGCCGTCACGCATGGTAATTATTCTTTTGGCGTGCTCAGCTATTTCTTTTTCGTGAGTTACCATAATTATAGTCTTGCCTTCGGCGTTTAATTTTTTTAGGATAGCCACGATTTCTTCTTCGCTTTTAGTATCCAGGTTGCCGGTCGGTTCATCGGCAAAAATTATCAAAGGGTCGTTTACCAGTGAACGCGCGATGGCAACTCTTTGCTGTTCTCCGCCGGAGAGTTCGTTTGGATGATGCAATTCTCTTTGGGATAAGCCTACTTCTTTTATTTTTTCCCGTGCTTTTTCTTTTAAATGACGTTTACCAGCGTATATCAAAGGAAGTTCTGCGTTTTGCAACGCGCTTATTCTCGGAAGAAGGAAAAATTGCTGAAAGACAAAACCGGCTAAACGGTTTCTTAAAACGGCTAATTCATTATCCGTAAGAGTAGTTATGTCGTTATTTCCAAAAAAATAAGAACCCTTATCCGGCCTGTCCAAGAAACCCATCATATGAAGAAGTGTTGATTTGCCGGAACCGGAAGCGCCCATTATAGCCACAAATTCCCCCGCATCGATTTTCACCGATACGTTATCAAGCGCCCGCACATCGACTTTTCCCATGCGGTAAGTTTTACTTATATTGTTTAATTTTATCATTTTTATGACTTTTATCTTCTGCCAAACGGCATAAAGGGACTGCTGGAATTTTGGGACTTGGGAATTACAAACTGTCCTTTTCTGACTATTATTTTATCCCGCGGGGTTAAGCCTGAAAGGATTTCCACGTTTTTATCATCGGAGGCGCCAAGCTGAACCATACGTTTTACGTTTTTTTGGCCGATAGCTTCACTTAAAAGAACATAAGTGCCTTCTTTATCCTGATAAACCGCCTCAATGGGTATGAGTAAAACATTTTCTTTTTTTTCTTCGGTTATGTCAACGTTAGCGCTCATGCCGGAACGAAAAAAATCAGGTATTTCTTCGGGAAGAATGTCTACTTCATAAATAGTAACGTTATTTATAAGTTCCGATTCATAAGATATGTGGTCAACCGTTGATTTTACCTTAACACGGGGATACGCGTCCAGACTAACTATCGCTTCCTGACCGACGTTTACTTTTCCAATATCAATTTCATCGACTCGCGCTTTAACGATAAGGCGGTCGGATAATACAAGCATAACGTCGTTGGCGGTTACTGTTTGTCCCGGTTCTACGGCACGCACAATTACTTCTCCGTCGATAGGCGCGATTAAAGGTGTAACTTTATAAACGTCTTGCCAGTATTTTAAAGCTTCTTCCCCTTCGGCTCTGGCGGCGTCTAATAGGGCGGCTCTTTCGGTTGAACTCATTAAAGCTAAAACCCGGCCGATTTTTACTTTATCGCCCTCTTGAACTAATATTTCCTCGACTCTGCCGCTTATGGGCGGTTTTATTTCTAAACGGTTTTGCGGCTCGACTGTTCCGGTAGTGGAAATAAAAATTTCGATATTTCCGTAAGCCGGACTTATTTCGGCAAAAGATTCTCCGGGTGTCTTATGGGATTTTGATTTCATTATTCCTGCTATTACAGCCGCTATTAACAGTACAACAAGAAAAAATTTCCATTTAGTACTCTTCATATTCTAAAATTCCTCCCTTTGCCTGAATCCATTCGGCTTCACGCAGTAATAAATTAGCTCGCGCGTCCAGAAAGGATTTCTCAGCGCTCACAAGATTATCCTCGATTATTATCCAGTCATCGAAACCGATAAGGCCGGTTGAGTATTGCGCGCCGGCTATTTTAGAACGTTCCTGTGCGGCGTCAAAAAAAATTTTCTTTACCGAAACAGTATCTATGGCATCCTGAAACGCTTTCCATGTTGTTTCCAACGTTAAAATAACGCTGTTTCGTCCGCTGTATTCATCAACTTGTGCCTGCAGTAATTGTGATTTTGTTTTCGAAAGTTTGGCTATTTGGCTTCCGCCTTCGAATAAAGGAAAAGACAGACTCAGTCCGGCAGACCATTCATGTTCTTTCGGAGGCCAATCCGAATCGCTTTTTCCGATAGAACTGTTAAGGTAAACTTTTGGAAAAAAATCAGCTTTCGCGGAATTATAGTTAAAACGCGCGGCCTCTTTTCTGGCAGTCAGCTCTTTAAGAAAAGGTGTAGTATCGGCTAAATATTCTAAATCCGATTTTTGTCGGTTTGTTTCGATAATATCAAAAGTTCCTTTTACCGTGGCGGGAAGCAAAGTACCAAACCCCATTTCTATGGACAATCTGCGCTGTGACAGAGATAGATTTCTTTCTGCCTGTGTCGCTTCGAATTCAGCCTGAGCTAAATTGGCTTCAGCGGTCATCAAAGATCCTCTATGTTCTCTGCCGGCATTATATCTTAGATTAACCAATTTAAGGTTCTGTTTTCTGCGGTCGACAATTCCCTCTGTAAGAGAAATAAGTTCCTGTCCCCTTAAAAGATTAACAAAAGCCGCTCTTAAATTTAATCTCACATTGGATGATATAACTTCGTAATCATACTGTTGAGCACTGATTGTTCGTATTGCTGCGGCGATATTGGCCGACGTTTTAAAACCGTCAAAGAGAAGCTGTTGTCCGGTTACGCTATAAGAATACGCCTCGCTTTGTTTCGCGCCGGAACTCTTTGATTTTCTCGTGCCCGCGCTGCTTGTTATCTGGGGCAATACATTACTTTTTATAATAGTTTTATCGGCTTCGGACTGCTTTATTTTTTCTTTGGCAGAAATTAAATCAGGCTGGTTGTTAAGAGTTTGTTTAACACAATCCTGCCAGGTTAATATCGTTTCTTCCGCGATTACCTGATGGAGAAAAAATACCAGACAAAATAAAACCCCTGCTAAAACAATAGAACGTTTTTTCATAAATAACCTATATTTTTTTGTTCATAACGGGATGGTTGCAACCGCTACGTAATGTGTACATTTATTTATATCGACCGAGCATAAGCATAAGAGGTATATTTCATTCATTATACCTATATACTTCTTTTTATGTCAATATAAACCCTGCATGTATTGTAAAATGGTGTATTGTACAATAGTTTGTTGCCTTTTGATTTTTTGTATAGCGGCAGAGTTCCGAAGCATCAGGATAAACTCCAACTTTGCATATAGCACAGCTACGCCCACCGTCGGCGGGCAGGCTTTGCGGCTACAGTACAGAATAAGAAATGTAGTTACAAAGCCCCCGATGTTGTATCGGGACTGAATGTAGCGGCAGAGTGAAACTCTGCCTGAAGAAAATGTTATTGGAAAAGCTAACGCCTGCCAAAATTATATGGCGGAGCCACGCCTACCGTGCTATCGGCCATGCCTACGGCAGGCGGGCAGGCTTTGCAGCTACTTTTTTCTTAATTGTATTTGAAAGGCAACAGCGTTTATTACGTTATCATTTTTAAGTTGCAAAAAATATCCGGCGGCTATAAACTTAGTATAAGATTAAAAGAAAGGAAATTTATGAAAGCGGAAATTATTGCCATTGGGAATGAAATTATGTCGGGAGACATAATAAATACCAACGTTCCTTATCTCAGCCGGAAATTAACCGAAATGGGAGTTGAAACAACGTGGCATACCGATGTTTCCGACAACCCCGCGCAAATAATTGAAATTATCCAAAGAGCTTTAAAACGGTCAAATGTAATTATAACAATTGGCGGTCTCGGTCCTACCGGCGATGACATTACGGTAGAAAATATAGCCGCCGCCATAGGCCGCAAGCTCGTTTTCAGCCAAATCGTTAAAAAACGCATAGAAACTCATTTCAAAAAAAGAAATTTAGCCTGTCCGAAAATAAATTTTAAACAAGCCCGTGTGCCTGAAGGCGCGATCTGCCTGAATAACAATATAGGCACTGCCCCGGGCATTATAATCGAATTTGATAAAAACTCTTTTTTAATCGCTTTGCCCGGTCCTCCCCGTGAGATAGAACCAATGTTCGAGAACAGTGTAACCCCTTTTATTAAAAAGAATATAAAAATCAAAAAAGTCATTTTGTCGCGGGTAATCAAAACCACCGGTTGTCCGGAATCTAAAATAGCTTCAAAAATAAATGATTTGCTAATCTTAACAGGAGATGTTTTTGTGGGCAGTTATCCGCAGATACATGAAGTGGATTTAAAAATCACTGCCCGATGCCCTTTCAAAAAAGAAGCTGATGAAATAATAAATAAAATACATGATACTTTAAAACAAAGATTGGGTAATATAATTTTCGGTACAGATGAAGATACTTTAGAAGCGGTTACGGGAAAAATGCTGGCTAAAAATAAAAAGACTCTATCTGTTGCCGAATCCTGCACCGGCGGGTTGATTTCAAGTTGTATCACCGATGTAGCAGGAAGTTCAGAATATTTCATTTCAGGCGTGGTAGTTTATTCCAATGAAGAAAAAATACGTCTTTTAAACGTTGAAAAAGAAACTCTGAAAAAATATGGCGCTGTCAGCCGTGAAACCGCGAAAAGCATGGCGATAAATATGCGTGAACTCTGCGATACCGATTACGCTCTTTCAGTAACAGGCATTGCCGGGCCCGGCGGCGGTACCCGCGCGAAACCGGTTGGGTTGGTTTATATCGCGTTAGCGGACGAAAAAAGATGCCGCGTCGAAAAATTTTTCTTTACAAGTGCAAGAAAACTGATTAAAATTCAGGCGGCTCAGGCGGCTTTAAATATGTTAAGAAAAAGGTTATTATAAAAATGGACGCGCCGAAAATACGTTCTTTTATCGCGATTGACTTGCCGGAAGAAATTACGGAAAGTTTTTATAAAACGGCAGCGGCTTTAAAAAAAGAAATCAAAAACCTACAGCTGGTTCCCTGTCAAAATATTCATCTTACTTTAAAATATTTAGGATACCTCCCTGAATCATCTATTAAAAAAATAAAAAATGCTGTGGATAAAACAGCCGCGGATTACGGAAAATTCAATATGACTTTTAGAGAGATAGGTGTCTTTCCCTCTTTTAGCTGTCCTCGTGTAATATGGATTTCTCCCGGAGAAGGCGAAAAAGAAACGGAAAAGCTTAAAGAAAAACTAGATAAGGAACTATCGCTTTTAGAAATAGAAAAAGACGAAAAAGAGTTTAAAGCGCATATAACTATTGCTCGTTTAAAGGAAATAAAAAAAAGGCCGTATTTTGAAAAAATTATTACCGGTATCAACGTTCAAACCGCAAAAAACATACAGATAAACAGTTTGCATCTCTATCAAAGCGTACTTACGCGCACGGGTCCAGTATATACAAAATTGCATTCCGCTTTGTTCTCTGATTAAAAAAACATTATCGCGCGCGTGATTATAAGTGTGTACAGCGCGGCTAAGCAATCGTCAAGCATAACTCCCCGCGAACCGCTGTATCGTTCTATTTTTTTTATCGGCCATAATTTAGTTATGTCGAAAATACGAAAAAGGATAAAACTTAACAGCAAAACAAATCCTCGCGGTTTAATCAGCATCAACACCGCCGACATGGCAAAAAATTCATCTATAACTATGAATTTGGCGTCTTTTTTTTTGAATATTTTTTCAGCTTTCCCGCAGAATAAAAAACCAAGAAGCCCTGATATCACCGTTAAAAAGAAAATAAATACGGTGTGTGTTTTTAAAAAATAAAAAATTAAAAGCGCTGCCAAACTGGCTATTGTACCTGGCATAAAAGGAATAAATCCCAGGTAAAAAACGGTAACTATCAGTTTAGTCAAATTTTTCATTCTTCGGTTTTTAACTCTCTCAGTAAAAAAGCGTTTCTGATAATATAATTCGCGCCTGAAATTATGGTAAATAAAATTACTACGAGCATGAATATGTAAATTGTCCCTATTCCAATCTTATCGAAAGTTGCGGAATAAAAGTTCATGTTACCTGCTATTTCTTTGAATATCAAAAATCCCATAATTAAAAAGATAGCAATGTAACTTGAAACCGTTTTATGTTTTCCAAGGGGATGAGCCGCGATAACTTTTCCTTTCGCGAGAGCGAATATGCGCAATCCGGTAACGATGAATTCTCTAACCAGAATTATCGCTACCATCCACACAGCGACTAATCCGAGCTGGGAAAAAGCTACAAAAGCCGATATGACTAAAACTTTGTCGGCTATTGGATCCATCAATTTACCGAAAACTGTTACTTCTTTTTTCTTTCTTGCCAGATATCCGTCAACCCAGTCCGTCATACAGGCAATCGCGAAAACAGCTACTGCCGCGGATTTAGAAAATAATCCGTTTGTTTTTATCAGGAATATAAAAATAAAAGTCAATATAATGCGGGAAATGGTTAACTTATTTGGTAAATTCATTTTATCGTTCTCCCTACTAAATCGTATTCTAAGGAATCCGTTATTTCGACGATTGCAAAAGAACCCGGTTTTAATTTTTTATTTGAATAAACATACACAAGACCGTCTACTTCAGGGGAATCGAATTCCGTTCGGCCCAGCGCGTAATCTTTTTCAACCTTGTCTATGATGACCTTTAATTGCTTTCCTATAAAGCGCTCGTTTATCTTCTTCGCGATTTCTCTTTGCAGTTTAAAGGCTTTATCGAATCTTAAATTTTTTATTTTTTCAGGGACCTGTTTTTTTAAAGATGCCGCAGTGGTACCGTCCTGTTTTGAATATTTAAAAATACCCAAGCGCTCGAATTGAGCCAATTTCATAAACTCGAGCAATTCTTCAAAATCTTTTTCTTCTTCCCCTGGAAAACCCACTAATAAAGTCGTACGAAGACAAACGTTTTTTATTTCGGTTTTTAATTTTTTAATCAGGTTAATAATATCTTTCTTGGAAGCATTTCTGTTCATAGCCTTTAAAATTTTTGTGCTTATGTGCTGAACAGGAATATCAATATATTTACATATTTTAGGATAAAAAGCAATAGTTTCAATGAGTTCTTGCGTAAAACTATTGGGATGAGCATAAAGCAGTCTTATCCATTCAATACCTTTTATTTTCACAAGTTCTCTAAGCAGGCGCGCTAAAGATTCTTTTCGGTATAAGTCAAATCCGTAACTGCTCGTATCCTGACCGATAATATTAAATTCCTTATATCCCGCCGCGGAAAGGTTTTCGGCTTCACCGACAATATCTTCGATACTACGGCTTCTATATTTACCCTTTAGACTGGGAATGATACAATATGAACAATGATAACGGCACCCTTCTGAAATTTTTAAATACGCGGTGTATTTCGGTGTCAGTATCCGGCGGGGAGATTCTTTGTTATATATAAAATTTTTTTCTTCAAAACAACAAAAAACACGTTTTTCCTGAAAAACTTCTTCGACGACTTTGTCTATTTTTTCTATTTCATTGGCGCCGATAAAAGCGTCCACTTCGGGCAGCTCTTCAATCAGCTTTTTGCCGAAACGCTGTACGAAACAGCCGCATACAATAATTTTTTTCAGATGGGAATTATTTTTTAAACGGCACAGTTCAAGAATAATGTCTATAGTTTCTTCTACCGCTTCGTCTATAAACGCGCAGGTATTGATTATTCCAAGAGAGGCTTTTTCGGCGTTATCCGTTAGTTTGAATCCCTTCTTTTCCAAAATGCCGAGGAGCACTTCGCTGTCCACAAGATTTCGCGGGCAGCCCAGACTTAAGAAATAAACTTTTTTATTCATGATATTCGTTGCCGCCGATTTCCATTCCATCGCGTGTAATAATTACATTTTTTATTACACCCGATCCCGGCGAACCAAGCGCTTTGCCGTCCAATTCCAGTTCAAGGGCACTAGCATCTCCTGCCCATAGTTCGATTGAATCGCTTGCCTTGATGTTTTTGGCATCTCCTTTTTTTAAAATATCCTGAAAAACAACTTTACCGTCGGATTTAATCTGAAGCCAGACTTTTTTTTTGGATGTTAGCGTTAGATTAAGCTCTTTTGCCCGTGAAATGCCGGAAAAACCTTTTTCCGACGCGTTTAAAGACGTGGTTTTGGATAATTGTATCTGACCCCCTTTATTCGCGTTTCCCGCGGTATTTGTTTGTCTAAAAATTAAAAATAGCACGGTGAACAAAAACATACAAATAATCGCGGTCAAAACAGCCGTTCTGAAATTTACAGGTAGATTTATTTTTTTTATACCGGACGCGAAAAAACGCGGTTTAGAAGAATTGAAATTTAGATATTCCGCGACTGTCTCGTAAGCATCCATGCCTAAGAATTTAGCGTAATCGTAAATAAAATTTTTTATATAAAGCTTATTTAATCTTTCTTCAGCTCTATCTTCTTCAAGCGCCGAAATTACGCGGGGATGTATTTTAGTAGCTTTATGTACTTCTTCTATGGATATTTTTTTCGAAACGCGTTTATCTTTTAATCGTTGACCTATAGTTTGCATGTGTAAAAAAACAATTAATTTTCTATTTCCTCTTTTTCTTCTGACTGTAATTGTTGTCCCTGATAGGAATCGATAAGAATTTCTCTCGGCTTGGAACCGCAAAAAGAACCGATTATCCCTTCCGCCTCCATTGCGTCGATAAGCCTGGCCGCGCGCGTATAACCTAATCTCAAGCGGCGTTGTAACATCGATACCGAGGCCTGACCGGTTTCAATAACTAACTTTACCGCTTCATCGAAAAGCTCGTCTCTTTCGAAATTTCCAACACCAATCTTTTTTTCCTGCTCACGGACTATTTCATCGTTATAGTGGGCCTGTCGTTGTTCCTTTAAAAAATTAACCACATTTTCGATTTCCGCGTCGGAAACAAGACTGGCCTGGGCACGGATAGGTTTGGCGTCTCCGGGTTTTACAAAGAGCATATCTCCTTTACCTAGCAGTTTATCCGCTCCGTTCATGTCTAAAACCGTCCGTGAATCAACTTTACTGGCCACTTTAAAAGATATTCTAGCCGGGAAATTAGCTTTTATAACACCGGTAATAACATCTACCGATGGCCTTTGTGTTGCTAAAATCATGTGGATACCAACTGCTCTCGATAATTGCGCCAGTCTGGTAATAGCACTTTCTATATCCTGACTGGAAACAGCCATTAAATCCGCGAGTTCATCTATAATAACGACTAAATAAGACATTATTTCTCCGGACTCATTGCGCATCTTTTTATTATACAAGTCGATATTTCGGACGCCTATTTCAGCTAAAATTTTATATCTTCGTTCCATTTCTCCTACAATCCAATTCAAAGCGCCGGAGGCTTTTTTGGCGTCGGTTATTACGGGACAAAGTAAGTGAGGAAGCCCGTTAAAGGGCGCCAATTCAACCATTTTAGGGTCAACCATGACAAATTTAAGTTCTTCAGGCGTAGCTTTATAAAGCAAACTTATAATCAAAGAATTCATGCAAACCGTTTTTCCCGAACCTGTAGTTCCCGCAATCAAAAGATGCGGCATGTCTCCCAAATCGGTAATAATAGCTTCTCCGGCAATATCTTTGCCTATGGCAAGAGTCAGTTTAGATTCTGTTTCCTGAAAGTCGGAAGATTCAAGCAAATCCCGCACATAAACAAGCGTTGATTTGGAATTCGGCACCTCTATTCCAACTCTGTCTTTGCCGGGAATGGGAGCAACTATTCTAACGCTATGCGCTTTCATAGCCAACGCGATGTCATCGTTTAAATTTACAATCCGGTTTACTTTTACGCCTGCCGCCGGCTGTAATTCATATCTGGTTATAACCGGTCCCTGATTTACGCTGACTACTTTTGTTTCGATACCAAAATCCCGCAAAGTTCCTTCTAAAGTTAAAGAAGCGGCTTGAAAATTATCTTCTATTTTTCTCTTTTCAGCAGGCGCAACAGCCAGTAAATTCAACGGTGGCAAACAAAATCCGCCGGCGGGCTGAGGACGAACAGCAGGTTTGATTTTTACGGTTGTTTTCATGGGTGACGGTTCATATTTTTTAATACGTAGGCGTGGTTTTGCTTCTTGAGAAGACTGCTCCGAAAATCCCGGTGTTCGTTCTCTTATTTTAGCTTCAACGGACTCTCTTTGTAATCTTGATTCTGTTCTTATCTCAATTGTCCTTGGTGTAGTTTTCATTGAGGTCATTTTATTAAAAAACGCCGGAATGCTTTTAAAAAATCGCAATATGGGAGTAAGTATTAAAAATTCGGTAGCCACGAGAACACTAAGGAAAGCCAAAGTAGTTACAATAATATACGAACCGGCCTTGCTGAAATATTTGAATAATAAGGCGGACGCGGTTAAGCCTGTAATCCCTCCCCAACTGAATTTTACGTGAAGGTTTTTATCGAAAAATAAGCTTAGAATTGTCGAAAAGGATATGAGTAATATGAAAGTTGTAATAATTTTTACGTAAATATTATGAGCTCCTCTTGCCAGATAACGGCTGAACGCCCATAAACCTGTTATAACCGGTAGGAAAAAAGCCGTTTTTCCGAAAATAAAAAAAGCGAAGAACGCGAAATAAGCGCCTATTTTACCGATGAAGTTATGGATTTTAATATTGGCGGGATAACTATTAAAAGATAAGTCTGCCCCTGAATAAGAAATTAAACTTAACAGCATTAAAATAGTTATTGCCGAGAGAATAATTAAATAAATTTCGTTTAATCTTTTTTCTTCCATAATTAACTTAAGCCCCGCTTTTAAAAAAATAAACTTCGATTCATCCACGGCTTAATCCTTCGACTATGCTCTCCACAAGCGGCTCAGTGTTCAATCCTGAGTATATGTAGAAGGATTGAGTGGCACCTATTATATTATCCCAAGGCTAAAGGTCACGGTTTTACGCCGTCGAAGTATAAAACGATTATTGTGCCTATCAAAGCGCAGTAAATCGAAAAAATGTACCATTTTCGTGTTGATATAGCTTTGAATACAAGTTTTATGGCTAAGATGCCTACGACAAAAGAAGTTACAACTCCTATCGCGATATCAGGAAAATAATTCCGCAAAATTTGCGTGCTGAGGTGGTGAATTTTAAAAACACAAGCACCGGAAATGGCAAATATAGCCATTAAAAATGAAAACCTAACGGCTTCCTTTTTTACAATTCCTCCGGTCAAAGCAGTTGAAATAGTTAATCCGCTTCGTGAGAGTCCCGGTAAAATCGCTAAAGCTTGTGATATGCCTATCAAAATTGCTTGCGGGAAAGTGACATTATGTTTTTTTATTTTTCTAAATTTCTCGGCCATGCTTCCGATAAGCAAAAAAACAGCCGTTATCAAAAGACCAAAACCGACAAATTTGGGACTATTGAAAGCGGATTCTATTTTTTTATCAAAAAATAGCGCCGCGATTACAGCCGGAATCGTAGCGGCGATAAGTAACAGTAAGGTTTTTTTATTGACGGTCAGCAATTTAATTATATCTTTGTGGAAAACAAAAAGAACCGATCCAAGCGTGCCTATGTGCAAAAAAATATCAAATTCAAGCTGAACTTCAGCCGGTAAGTTGAAAAAATGATGAAAAATTACCAGATGCCCTGAGCTTGAAATAGGCAAAAATTCAGTCAATCCCTGTATCAAACCGGAAAGTAAACTTATATACCAATTCATAATTATATGACAAACGCCCCCATGAGATCCTTTAGCTCTTCGGGTTTCAGAGCCTGTCCTGAGCAAAGCGAAGGAATGAGCAGTCGGACAAAAAACCAGACTGCTCAATTATATAAAATAATCCCAAAATTTGCAATAGAACCAGTTTTTCGACGACAGACCCCGCACAAAAATATGCGGACAAATTTATGGGATACCTCGACAAACACTCGGAAATCTCGTCGAGATTTCCTCGGTCGACCCTTTGGGCAGATTTTGCTATTACAAAATCTGGGATAATGCATTTTATCAAAATATTCAACTGATTTTTTGAAAATATTTGAAAAACTCTCTTAGAGAGCAACAATATCCAATCAAAAATTTACTACTAATTATGTTCTATATAAAATATACTAATCGGCAGGTGATTTTTTTAGGGTTATAAATCGGGGTTGTTATTATCTGTTTTTATGTAATTATTAAACGTGTGAATTGATTGTTAATTATTACTTAATGTAAGACGCTAAAATACTTTTAAATTCCCGTATGTCCGAAACCGCCTTCTGATCTTACGGTTTCATCCAATTCTATAACTTCTTCGAGGTTAGCCCGAGTTACCGATTTTACAACCATCTGGGCTATTCTATCCCCGCGAGATATTTTAAAAGGTTCTCCTCCGAGATTTATCAAAATAACCCCTACCACACCCCTATAATCGGAATCTATGGTCCCGGGGGCATTAACAATGCTTATACCATGTTTCAAGGCTAATCCACTACGAGGACGAACTTGCGCTTCATATCCAATAGGAAGGCTTACATGAATACCGCTTGAAATAAGCTTTATTTGCCCGGGAGCAATAAAAGTTTCTTTTTCTACGTCGGCGTATAAATCCATACCACTCGCGCCTTCGCTCATGTAAGAAGGTAAAGGCAAATCTTTACATCCCTGTTTTCTTTTAATTTGCAGCTTAATTTTTTCCATGTCCATAAAATTTTTAACTAAGACAGGATATACTCAATCCTGTCTTAGTATTATTTTAAACATTCGAAATTGTAACAAAATTTCACCCCGAACGAAATCCACGGCTTTGGTTCGACCTTGCTCACTATCCTGAGCATAGTCTCAAGGGAGTTATTTTTTTTCGTCAAGGCCTTTTCTGGTTAGATTTATTCTACCCTGAGAATCTATTTCTTTTACTATTACTTCCAGTTCCTGACCTACTTCTACTTCGTCGGTAACATTCTTGACAAAATGATCCGCCAATTCCGAAACGTGTACCAATCCTTCTTTATTCCCTTTTACTTGTACAAATGCGCCGAAATTCATTAAACGCGTTACTTTGCCTTTATAAATTTTTCCTATTTCGACGTCTTCGGTTAAATCTTTTATCATTTGAATAGCCTGTCTTGAAGCCGTTTCATCGGTAGATGCCACTAAAACTTTGCCG
This sequence comes from Candidatus Omnitrophota bacterium, assembly GCA_043822625.1. Taxonomy (GTDB): domain Bacteria; phylum Omnitrophota; class Gorgyraeia; order DAOVKU01; family DAOVKU01; genus JBDRBQ01. Next base: position 25,811 of record JBDRBQ010000098.1, read on the forward strand.
TCTTCTTCCACGTCTATGGTAACACCGGTTTGCGAGATTATGTTCTTTATGGTTTTGCCTCCCGGACCTATTAAGTCTTTTATCTTCTCGGGATTTATCATCATACTGGTAATGCGCGGCGCGTAAATAGAAATGTTTTCGCGTGGAGCGGTAATAGCTGTTTCCATTTTTTTTAAAATAATCGCTCTGGCTTCATCAGCTTGAACTAGTATTTGTGATATTAAATCTAAACTTACACCTTCAATTTTTATATCCATCTGAACAGCGGTAATCCCCTTAGGGGTCCCCGCTACTTTGAAATCCATATCTCCGAAATGATCTTCTAATCCTGCTATATCAGTTAAAATAACACTTTTATTGCCTTCTTTTACCAAGCCCATAGCAATGCCGCTGACAGCACTTTTTATCGGTACGCCGGCATCCATTAAAGACATGCTTCCCGCGCAAACGGTAGCCATGGAACTGGAACCGTTTGATTCTAAAATATCGGAAACAACTCTTACCACGTAAGGAAAATCTTCTTTAGACGGCATAACCGGACGCAGAGCTTTTTCTGCCAAGGCACCATGTCCTATTTCACGACGGCCAGGGCCGCGTACAGGTTTTACCTCTCCCACTGAAAAAGGAGGAAAATTATAATGCAGCATGAAGCTTTTAAATGATTCTCCCTGTAAAGCGTCTATCATTTGCTCATCGGCGGAAGTTCCCAAAGTAGTTACAGCGAGACTTTGTGTCTGTCCTCTGGTAAATAAACCTGAACCGTGTGTTCTGGGCAAAATACCTGCTTCGCAGTAAATTTTTCTAATCTCATTATATTTACGTCCGTCAAATCTGTTTTCTCCGTTTAAAATTAAGTTTCGCACTTCTTCTTCTTCAAGTTGGACTAAAGCGAGTTTTACGTCTTCCGCGGTATAGGAAGATTCTTCACCGACTAACTTTGTTACTAAATCTTTATAAAGTAATTCTAACTGTTCTTCTCTTTCTTCTTTGCAACTATAACTGATGATTTTTTTTATATTTTCTAAAGCTAAACCTTTAATTTTAGAAATAAGTTCTTCGCTTATTGTTTTAAGTGTAACTTCTCTCGCCGGCTTGCCTATTTTTTCAACTATTTCTTTTTGTAATTTTATCATAGGCTGCATACTCTGATGAGCGAACTGAATAGCTTCCAGCATAATTTCACGGGAAACTTCTTTGGAGCCTGATTCTATCATAACAACGTCGTTTTTGTTACCTACCACGACCAATTCAAGCTCGCTTTCTTCTAAATCGGAATAAGAGGGATTAATAATAAAGTCCCCATTAATGCGGCCGATTTTAATCGCGCCTATCGGACCTTTAAAGGGTATTCCTGAAACGGACAATGCGCAGCTAGCGCCAATTAGGGCCAAAATATCCGAATCGTTTTCTCCGTCACTGGAAAGCACGATTGCCATAACCTGGATTTCGTTTGTCAATCCTTTTGGAAAAAGAGGCCTTATCGGCCTGTCAATCAAACGTGCGGTCAGTATCTCTTTTTCAGAAGGCCTGCCTTCGCGCTTAAAAAAACCGCCCGGTATTTTACCAGCGGCATAAGTTCTTTCCTGATATTCTACGGTTAACGGTAAAAAATCAATACCTTCTTTAGCTTTTTTAGACATTACCGCGGTTACTAAGACAATAGTTCCACCAGATTGTACGGTTACCGCCGCGTCCGCCTGTTTAGCTATTTTACCTGAATTGATTATTAATTCCTTACCACCTATTTCTACTTTAAATTCACTACTTCTAAGTTCATCTTGCATGAAATTTTTCCTTCTTTTTATTATTTTCTTAATTTTAATTTTTTGATCAACAGCAGATATTCTTCAGGCTTGCTCTTTTTTACGTAAGAAAGAAGACTTCTTCTCTGGCTGACCATTTTAACTAATCCTCTGCGGGAATGGTGATCTTTTTTATGGGTTCTAAAGTGATCGGTTAAATGCTTTATGCGTTCGGTCAAAATTGCGATTTGCACGTTCGCGGAACCGGTATCTTTCGCGTGTATCGCAAAGTCTCCAATCAACGATTGTTTTTGTTCTTTAATCAAATTCATTTTACCCACCTCCTATTCTCGAGCATAATGTTAGTTATGTTAACACAAATATATGGTGATGTAAAGCTTTTTGTTTCTTACGCTTGTATCGTGAAACATACCTGTTTTTATACTACCGTGAAAATATAGCTTTATTATTGAACGCGTCGCAAACTACTTTTAGAGAACTAAAATCTATACTGTCTTTACATCCATGATAAAGTATGATACTATTTATTTTAATAACCAGCGGCTCTGATAAATTCTAAAATTGTATCAAAGTTACGCGCGATAATGGTGATAAATATGTATCTTGAATTCTACGGATTAAAAGAAACTCCCTTTAATGTAACTCCCGACCCTTCTTTTCTCTTTTTCAGCAAAAAACATAAAGAAGCCTTCGATTATTTTATTTACGGCATAAATGAACGCAAGGGTTTTCTTGAAATAACCGGAGAAATAGGTTCCGGCAAAACTACTCTTTGCCGCGCTTTGTTGAATCATTTCGAACATAAAAACCCGCCGGTAAAAACCGCTTATATTTTAAACCCTGTGCTTTCGGGTGTGCAGTTGCTACGTTCCATTATAGAAGAATTTGGCCTTATCCCCGCGAGGAAAGATAAAATTGGACTAATTTGTCAATTAAATAAATTCCTGCTTGAGCAGTTATCCCTTGGGCACAACGCGATTTTGATAATAGACGAAGCTCAAAATTTAAAAGCCGCTCATTTAGAAGAAATAAGAATGTTATCTAATCTTGAAACGGATAAACAAAAATTATTTCAAATCATTCTTGTAGGACAACCTGAGTTGCGCGAAAAATTAAAATCCCCGAATCTTGCGCAGCTTAAACAACGTATAACCGTCCGTTTTCATCTTTCTCCTTTAGATATCAATGAAACCAAAAATTACATACATCACCGTCTTAATATCGCCGGAGTCGATAACAAAGTTATTTTTACAGACAGTTCAATAGAAGAAGTTTACTCTTATTCCAAAGGTGTCCCGCGCATGATAAATGCCGTTTGCGACAGGGCGTTACTTTTGGGATACGTACTCGAAACTCAAAATATAAATCCGGAAATTATCCGGCGTTCGATTAATGAATTAGAGGGCATTCTTTATGAGCATAATTGCTGAAGCTTTGAAAAAAGCGCAGAAACACGAAAATCCAAATGTAAGCAGTGTAAAGATTACGAAACAGCCGACGTTCGGACCCAAGCCCGAAGGCTATAAAAAAACAAAAACGTCTTTTGTGAAAAAAAATAATTTTATATTAAATGTATTGATTATCAGCCTGCTCTTACTTATCGCTGTTACTTCATTATTTTCAACGATACAAAACTCACGAAGAACATACGCGGGCAATCAAAAAACACCCGTATTTTATGCGGTTAATCCGGCATCTCTTCCGGATTCATCTGTTCAAATTCCGGCATCACAGCAAATATTGGAACAAAAACCGCTATTCAGATTGAGCGGCATAGTTTATGATGAAATGATTCCCCTTGCTGTTGTAAACGACAGCGTGGTTAAAAAAGGAGAAATTATAGACGGCGCTAAAGTAGCGGAAATAACCGATGATTCGGTAATATTGCATTATAACGGCAAAAAAACAACCCTCTATCTTTCTAAATGATGCCTGCCTTGTTGGCAGACAAGAAACAAACAAACAAACAAATTCCAAATCCCAATCATCAATTACCAATTCTTCAACAGTTCAGGTAACTTGTCCTGAGTATAATCAAAGGATTAAGATTCTTTTATAACTTTCAACATACTTTCATGAATAAGTCCGTTTGAAGCAACCACGTCTCTATAATAAGGGCTGTATTTCCTTGCGCTAAAATCAGTTACTTTGCCGCCGGCTTGCTCAAGAATAAAATAGGCCGCGGCGGTATCCCATGGATGCAAATCCAGTTCCCAGAAACCATCCAGCCTCGCGCAGGCTACATAGCAGATATCAAGAGCCGCCGCGCCAAGCCTTCTTATGCCCTGTGCTTTTTGGACAAATGCCGCGAAATGCCCGAGATTGTTGTCTTTTATCGTTTTTATATTATATGAAAATCCCGTCGCGAGAAGACTTCCCTTAAGGTTTTTATTAGAAGATACGTTTATTCTTTTATTATTAAGATAACTGCCTTTATTTTCTTCGGCAAAAAATAATTCATCTCTTATAGGGTCATAAACAACCCCCAAAACAACCTTACCGTTTTTCTCAAGCGCTATAGAAACGCAAAAAAAAGGGAAACTGTGCGCGAAGTTATTGGTTCCGTCTATAGGGTCTATTATCCATTTATAATCAGCCGCTTTATTCCCCGCGCTCGTGTCGGCGCTTTCTTCCGCCAAAAAAACATGGCAGGGAAAATCTTTTTTTATTCTTTTCATAATAATGGCCTCCGATTTCTTATCGACATCGGTAACCAAATTTATCTCTCCCTTAAAAGAAATTTCTCTAATTTTCCCAAGACGGCGTTTTATAAAACTACCTGCTTCTTTTGCCGCGTCTACAGCTGTTTTCTTTAAAGACATTTTTATTGTTCTCCGTAAAATTTTTTAATAATCTTTATGGCTTCTTCAGCAGTATCTACAATAGTAAAAATTTCTAAATCACTCGTGGATATTTTGCCTGGTTCAAGCAAATTTTCTTTTATCCATTCAAGCAATCCGCTCCAATATTTTTTACCGACGCAAATTACAGGGACCGCTTTAATGCGTTCGGTTTGAATCAAGGCGACTATTTCAAAGAATTCATCCAATGTCCCGAATCCGCCTGGAAAAGCCACCAACGCCTTTGAATATTTAACGAAAATTACTTTCCGGCAGAAAAAATATCTAAAACTCAACAGTTTATTTATATAAACATTTGTTTTTTGTTCGGAAGGCAGTTCAATATTTAAACCGATAGATGTTCCTTTTGCTTCCATTGCTCCCCGGTTGGCGGCTTCCATTATTCCCGGTCCGGCACCGGTAATTATTGAATAGCCTTCTTTAACCAACTGCCCAGCCAACTTACGGGCAAGCTGATAGTATGTATCATCTTCTTTTGTTTTGGTAGAACCGAAAATAGATACCGCGTTTTCCTGTTCCGCTAAAAATTCAAAACCATCCACGAATTCAGACATTATCCTGAATATACGCCATGGATCCGAATTATCTAAAAATTTATGTATTTCATTACTTTTCATTATTTAATTAATCCCCCTTAAATTTTTTAAAGACTATATCGCACTCTCTTACTTTTCAAAAAAAATCGCCGGCAAAAAACAGAACCGGCGGATTTTTTTTAAAAAATTACGCGTCTTATATTTTAAATTTTTCCGATAAATCATGCGCGATTGGCATTTTCCAGTATTTCCCCATCAAAACCTGAATTATACCAGTGATAGAAAGAGTGCCGAAAAGCAAAAAACCAAGAGGCCATAAAATGGCAAAAATAGAAATTCCTAAACTTAAAATACTAATAGCCGTTTCCCCGATAAATAAAACAAGACCTTGCTTGCCGTGGAAAAGAGCGAATTTATTTTCTTTTTTTAAAAGAAGCGGCAGTAAACAAAGAATGCCGAGATAAGATAAAATAGCCCATACTTTACCGTCGGCTACTATTTTGTCTTCCGATTCAAACGTTTCCTTAGTTTCTTCAGTCATAAAAGTACACCCCCTTATTTTTTTACTCTATAGGTTTGCCTTCTTCGCCCGCGGTTTGTTTTTTTTCTCTGACGTAAATAGGTATGCTGGCCTCAAGCCTGTTATCCACCACGATATCAACTACGTAATCTCCCTGCTTCGGAAAAATCACGTTTTGACCGTTTAAAGCAAAGGAAAAAGATGATTCGGAAACCGATTCTTCGGGAACTTTTACGTTCATTTTCATATTCGTATTCATTATTTTTTTTCCGTCGGAATCGGCTAAGGTGATATTTAAGTTATGTTCTCCTGCTTCCGATCTTCTTATAATAACCCTTAAACCTATACTCAATCGTGGTATTTTATACGGAAATTTATCCGCGTTAATACTATCGAAAGTCCGGCATATTGATAGACACCCTTTTTCAACCCATGCGTGTTCTGCTACCGCGGCTATAAGCACTCTCATAAAAATTCTCCTTAAAAAAATTCGTCGTACTAAAAGAATCTTTTAATCCATTACACTCAATGCTTCCTGCATGAAAGGAATAATTGCTGCTACTTCTTCTTTTGTCAATCTGCCTAATTTGGCAAATCTGAAATCATCCTGATTTGTTTTGTTTTCACGACTGATTTGCAGTTTTTTTGCTCCGTTGTTGTAAGAATAAACACTTACGGTAAGTCTGTCTGTCTCTGATTCCCATGTTTTTGAAAATAGACGTTCATCCAATTTACTGTCGTACGGCATAATGTGCCTCCTTTTTATTTACCACCGGTTAATTTTTACAGAAAAATTAAAAGCTTCTATAATCTTTTTTATTTCTTCTTCAATAAGAACGAAATTTTCCGCTTTAATCCAGTTATACTTAAATATACTCGCTCCGAAAGCGGCCGCGGATGCTCCGGAGTAAAAAAAATCCCCAATATTATTCGCGGTTACTCCTCCGCAAGCAAGCAGTTCTATTTTATTAAACGGCGCCTTTATTTCTTTAAAATAAGCGGGACCGAAAAACTTGGCCGGAAAAACTTTTACCATCGTTGCTCCGGCACACCACGCGTCATATATTTCCTGCGGGCTGAAAGCGCCGGGGAAAACAGGGATATTATTTTTTACGCAATATTCCGTTATATCCCGCCGCAATACAGGCATTACGATAAATTCTGCTCCGTTGTCTAAAGCCAAGCGAAGGTCTTCCATTGTTAACACAGTACCCGCTCCAACAGCAAAATTTCCGTCAGAATTTCTCTTCATATCGGCAATTAATTTCGCGGCATTGTCTGTATTCATGGTAATTTCGACCGTTTTAAGACCGGCAGAAATTATAGTCTTAGAAAGAGGTTTTATGGCCTCTTTTTTTATTCCCCGCAAAATTCCCATAATCGGAAGCTTTTTAAATTCCGCTATGTTCATTAGTTTGTTTTTTAATCCAGACCCGTATTTGTTATGCTTTCATAAAAATCGCGGTAGTTTTCTTTCTTATCGGTTTTGCGAAACGCGATTGCCGCGCGCGGATGTTCATTCATCATACCCGCGATGGCATAGGGAATTACATATCCCCACTCTATTTTTTCCCGTAACGGAATAAATTCTTTAGCTATCAAATCTAATACCGGACGAATGTCGAATTTAGGATTCTTTAAAAAGCCAATCAATAATTCCAACGGACAATTTCCTGCCGCGCGGCCTATTCCGTATACCGTGCCGTCGAGATAATTCGCGTTGTGAATAATGGCCTCAATGGTATTTCCGAAAGCAAGTTGTTGATTGTTATGCCCGTGAAAACCGACTTCTTTTGTCTTTAATATACTTTTGAATTTTTTTACCAGATATTCGACCTGTTCCTGATATAATGCCCCGAAGCTGTCTACGATATACACTGCGAGGGCGCGTCCTTCTGCTTCTATTTGATGTAAGGCGTCATCTAATTCAGGTCCCTGATCTTTAGAAATAGCCATTATATTAATAGTGGTTTCATAGCCTTTGTCGGCAAAATGGTTCACCAGAAAGATCGCCTTGTCTATCTCTTTAACATAACTGGCCACGCGTATCATATCTACCGGACTGTCGCTTGCTGGTAAAACGTCATCGACATTGACACGTCCGACGTCAACCATAACCGAAATTTTTGTTCTGCCTTCTATTCCTTCGATAATTCTTTTTATTTCATCATCTTCGCAGAATTTCCATAAACCGTATTCCTTTTCGGAAAAAAGTTCTTTGGAATTTTTATAACCTATTTCCATATAATCCACACCGGCTTCGGCAATGGCTTTATATACCGCCCGTACAAAACGCCGGTCAAAATCGTGGTTATTTATGAGCCCCCCGTCACGAATAGTACAATCCAATACTTTAATTTGTTCCCTGAACATATAAGAATTCTCCTTCTACAATAAGATTTTTCTTTGCGGCTTTATCGCGTAATTTATCGTAAGCCGTGGGGTTCGTTAATATCCCAACGGCTTATATGCTTTTTATTTCTTTGCCTAATTCTTTAATCTCTCTTATTAAATCCGTGATTTTGGCGTCACTCTGCCATTTGGTCTTTGGCGTTTTTGCCACTATTTTCCCCAAATCATAACAGAGCTTTTCTTTTTTTACATGCAAAGACATCTTTTTTGTTTCCTGAACACCTTTTTCAGAAACTTCTTTAAGATATTTTTCCCCCTGCTGTAAAGCCTTTTTTGTCTTTTTCATCGCTTTTTCTAATTCGGTTTTCGTAGCAGGCCAGAATTTATCTATCATTTCCTTAAACTTGTCGTTTGTCATTTCCCCCTCCTCATTTATATTTATTAGTCTATTAACTAATTTAAATAATAAAACAAAAGTATTTTACCATAATAATATAATAATATACAATATATAAATAGTGCTTTTTTCAAATCAGCCTTAATCCGATTCAGGTCGAAAGGACCGCATTTTTTTCTTTTCAGCCTGTTTTGCCTTATCTTTCAGTATTTTTTCTTTAGCTCTGACTGAACGTTTTCTTTTTTGCCTTTTTATCTTTTCTACGCGTTTGCGTTCTTCAGAAAGTTTCCCCAATATAAAGGTTTCGATTTTATTGGTAAGAATTCTTCGTGCCAGAAATCTGTTTAAGGATTGAGAACGCTCACGTTGGCATTTTACTTCTATGCCGGTAGGCTTGTGTTTCAGATAAACACAGGTAGAAGTTTTGTTGACATTCTGTCCGCCCTTGCCACCGGAACGGATAAATTTCTCCTCAATATCTTCCTCACGGATGCCCAGCTTGAGCATCTTTTTTGCCAGAGCTTCCTGTTTAGGATTACTTATGCCTGAATCCATGCTTACTTATACCTGAGTTTCATCATCACGATTAAGAAAGATAAAAATGACATAAGCACATTGGTAATTATTATAGGCACTGATTGTTCCATTATCCCGTAAATCAGCCAAAACAAAACTCCCGCTGTAAAAACCGAGAAAGTTACCAAAGACAAATCTTTTGTCTGTTTTGTTTTAAAAACTTTTATCACCTGCGGTAAAAATGAAACCGTGCATAAAAAACCCGCGATTAAGCCGATCGTTAAAGAAGTTATCATAATTTTAAAACTCTACCTTTGGAAGTTCTTTGGCTTTTTCTTCGATTTCGAAATAAACGCGTGGTTCGGTCAAGCCGCGCCTATCGGCAAAAAATTTTCCAAAAACCGTTCTTTGATAAGCGTTAAAAGCCCGAACTCCATTATTATATCTCATTCTCTCGACCGCTATTCTGTTTTCCGTGCCTTCCAGCTGAGCTTGCAAGCTTAAAAAATTCTGGTTCGCTTTCAGCTCAGGATAATTTTCCGCGACTACTAATAATCTGGACAAAACCCCGCCCATTTCTCCAGCCACGTTTATTTTTTCCTCTGTAGTTTGCGCTTTCGCCCACTGGCTTCTCAATTCGGTTATTTTAGTGAAAGTTTCCTGCTCATAAGTCATATAACCTTTTACGGTACTGACCAAATTCGGGATAAGGTCATTTCTTCTCTGAAGCTGATTCTCAACCTGCGCCCATGCCTGATTAACATTTTCATCCAAAACCACAATTCTGTTCAACCCGCTTATAAACCAACTCCCAAACATCAGCGCGATTACCACAACCACAAGTAAAACAATCCAAAACTTCTTCATAATTCGTTCCTCCTTATTTATTGTCCTGTAGGGTTCAGTCCTGCCATGCCTACGGCAGGCAGGACTGAACCGTTAAAGTATTTTTATCATTATCCCATGTAGCGGGATTATTTGCAATATATTCGCGGGTGTTATTTGGGAATGGGAAGAGACATGTCTTCCCTGCATATTTTTAAGGGTGTTGATTAGCGCGTAGCGTATAATTTTAATCACAACCCTTCCTTTTTCTTCCTTTGTCATCCTGCGGCTTGTCCGCGGGATCCATTTGTCTAATACCATTGTACACCTCGGAGGTGTACAATGGGTATGGTTGTCATTGTCTGGCTTGACTCCACCACAAAGCGTTGCCGGACACGCGGATAATCCAGAACAGCGTTTGGCTTAATAATAAAAAAATAACTGGATTCCACACGCCGCTGGAGTTTATCCCGATGCAATATCGGCTCGGGGAATAACAGAAAAAAATGTCTTGCGAACTCTAACCTGTTTTACGCCTTTAAAAGGCGCTGTTGTCCCGTTAACCCTTTAAATCCATTTAAAAAAACGCGTTTTCCTTTTTGATTCCTTTCATATCCATAGTCAATCGGTTTATTTTTTAATTATAATATAAAGATAAACAGGGGGATTATTGTCTGCTTATTTGACTGGTTAGGTAAAGGTTTAATTATCAAAAAGGGTTTTTACTTTAAAAATTCCACTAATTTTATATCTGAATGAATTATTTGATTTACAACAGATGAAACATCTTTATTTTTTCTTTTTGCTATTTTGTCAACAAATTTAAAGGCCGAAGAATCAAGATAAACAGGGATATTTAATTCTAATTTGGAATTATAGAATTTCCCTCTCTCTCCTTTTGAAAAATCATATTCTTTTTTCATATTGTCACCTATATTGTTTTGATTCCTTTTTTGTTGCTTTGCGGCTTGAAAATATACGTATCACGCATGTTTTTAAATCAATTTTTTGAAATCCATGACAAATTACAAGTAATTTACCGGAAGACGATATGCCTAACGTTATCCAGCGTTCTTCGTTTATGCTATGCTCGTTATCAAATATACTTAAAGCATTAGGGTCTTTGAATGCCGTAGCAGTTTCTTCAAAAGATATCCCGTGTTTGCGAAGATTAGACTTTGCTTTTTGCGAATCCCATTCAAAATCATAACGCATTATTCAATTCCTTTAGCATAATAATATATAAATTATATATTACCATATACACGCAAAATTTCAAATTTATTTTATTTTTAATACAATGCGGTTCAACCGCAGGATCCACTTATCTAAATTTATCACGAAAAACAAAATCTGTTCTGGATCCTCTGGTCAAGCCAGAGGATGACATTTTTGATGTTGAATTTTTAACTGATACCTAAATTATATCAGCTACTATGGTAAGGCTGGTAACCCGAGGAGTTGGCGAAGATTGAATTCTTGGACATTAGTGGGTTGATCGATGCTTTGCGCCGCATTAAATCGATCCAGATTAATCGTCAGAGCAAAACTCATCTGGTGCTCCAGGGAATCATCATACTGCCCGACAACATTTACTTTCATCAACCGATAATCATACTTACTAATCCAGAATTCATATTGGTAACTACCTATGCGATTCGCCCAGTTTTTCC
>JBDRBQ010000099.1:0-13960 GCA_043822625.1 Candidatus Omnitrophota bacterium
AACGAGAAATTTGATCCATGATTTTTCCCTCCAACAATTATAATAACCCTTTTTTGGGGGGGAGGCAAGCATTTTTAACAAAACTCGTTGTAACTATTATAGATATAAAAAAAGTAACTAAAAACTTTTGACAATACGTAAAAAACGGAGGGTTTATAAATATGAAATATTCGCAAGTGTCCGCTTCTCAAAATGAAGATAGCGCGGTATCCCGGACCGACAGTGTTCAGGAGTTCGATAAAGTAAGAAAAAGAGACGGTCGGGTAATGGAGTTCAATAAAAGTAAAATATCCGACGCTATATTTAAGGCTGCTCAGGCTGTAGGGGGAGAAGATCGTTTATTGTCCGATGAGTTGGCTGAAGCGGTAACTTTATTTTTGAAAAAAAATTTCGCTGAAAAAGCTCCCGCCATAGAAGAAATTCAGGATGCGGTTGAGAAAGTTTTAATAGAAACCGGTCACGCTAAAACCGCCAAGGCATATATATTGTATAGAGAAAAAAGAGCGAAAATAAGAGAGAGCCTTAAAGTCAGAAAAAAGACGCAGGAAAAAAGCGATGCCACCGATCTTTCTCTTCTGGTAACTCCTTTGGCTAAAGATGAAATCGCGGGCTGGAAAAAAACAAAAATTATTCAGGCCTTGATTAAAGAAGCCGGTCTCGACGCTATTTTGGCAGGTGAGATCGCGGCTAGCGTGGAGCAGAAAATTTTTAAATCAGGTTCTACCCAAATTTCAACCGCGCTTATAAGAGAATTGGTGGATAATGAATTATTTGAAAGAGGGATGGAAGCAAAACTCAGCAAGCAGGCGGTTATAGGTGTGCCGGCTTATGACCTCGAAGAAATCATATATTCCAAAAGTTGTGAAAATTCCAATATAACCTCCAATAATCCCGAGGCCATAAATCTTGCCATCGCGGAAAATGTTTTAAAGCAGTACATGCTTAAAAATGTTTTTTCCGAAGATGTGGCGAATGCCCATTTAAAAGGAATAGTTCATATCCATGATTTGGGGTATCCGAGAGTTTACTGCAGTTCTCATTCCCTTGAATATATCAAAAAATATGGGTTGGAACTGGATAATTTAGATACTGCGAGTGCTCCGGCTTCTCATGCCAGAACTTTAACAGGGCACTTAAATACTTTTTTAGCCAGCCTCCAGGCTTATTACGCGGGGGCATTGGGAATAGGTTACATCAATATTTTTTACGCGCCTTATTTAGAAGGCATGAGTTATAAAGAAATGAAACAAGAAGCGCAGTATCTGATATTTTCAGGCAGTCAGAACGCTTTTTCCCGTGGAGGGCAAAGTTTATTTATAGATTTTAATATACACACCGGCGTGCCGCGTTATCTTAAAGACATTCCCGCTATCGGAAAAGCCGGCAAATATACCGGTAAGACTTACGGCGAATACGAAAAAACGGCTCAGGAATTTGCTCGGGCTATGCTTAATGTATGGCAGGAAGGAGACAGATATGGACATCCTTTCGCGTTTCCAAAGTGCGATTTTCACATTAACAGCCAAAGTTTTAATGATCCCGCTCAATACGACCTTTTAAAATACGCCTGTGAAATTGCCGGTGAGAACGGCGCTCCTTATTTTGTTTTTGACCGGGACGAAGTTACTCTTTCGGCCTGCTGCCGCTTAAGAACGCAAATCAAGGATAATTACATGATTCAGCATCCGGAAAGCATGAGATTCTGCGGTTTCCAGAATATAACCATAAATTTGCCTCAGGCCGCTTACAGAGCCGGCAGAGAAAACATGGAAGGCCTGTATCAACAGATAGATTATGCCATGGAGTTAGCTATAAAGGCGCATCTTCAGAAAAAAGAATTTATCAGTAATTTAATGAAAGATCCCGGACAGCCTATGTGGGAAGTCGGAAAAATTGCCAAAGACGGCCGTCCGTATATTGACTTAAACGCGGCTACCTATATCATAGGTATCATCGGCTTGAATGAATGCGTGCAATTTTTAACCGGTAAGGAACTTCACGAGGACGACGAGGTTTTTAAACGGGGGCTTAAAATTGTTTCTCATATGTCCTTAAAGGCAAAACGGGAAGGAGAGAAACACGGGTTGAAATTTTCATTAGAAGAATCTCCGGCAGAGTCGGCTACCCGCAGGCTTTCCAAAGTTGATTTACGCCACTATCCAGAATGCGCGCATATCGTCGTAAAGGGAAGCATTGAGAATGATCAGGCTTATTATACTAATTCCATTCATTTTAGAGCGGACGCGCCTATGGACATTACTACCAGAATTATGAAGCAAAGTAAATTTCACACCATGATAGAATCAGGCGCTATAATACACGCTTTTGTCGGAGAAAACAGACCTTCCAGTGAAAGTATTTTAAATTTGCTATCGAAAACATATCATCATACACAGGCCGCTCAATTGACAATTTCTCCTGAATTTACCATGTGTAACGATTGCCGTAAAATGCAAACAGGACTTAAGGAAAATTGCATGTATTGCGCGAGTCAGGATGTTTACGGTATTACCAGAATAGTTGGATATTACAGCCGCATAAATAATTGGAATAAATCCAAAATCGGGGAATTAAAAGATAGGCAACGCGGAGAATACGCGATTAATTAATGTACAGGCGGGCTTGTAAACCGCCTATAAAAAAATAAAAATTTTAGATAAATTTTTAGTGAAAGGGGAAAAGTCAAAAATGAAATTCAAAATTTTCGGCAAAAAAAATTGCGCGAAGTGTAAAAGCGCGAAACAAAAATTGGAATTTTTCTTGAGTAAATGGGAGGTAAAAAACATAAGCCTTGATTTTTACGATATGGATACCATTGACGGGCTTTCCGAAGGAGCCCTGCACGACGTCTTAAAAATTCCCACCATAATTTTGGAAGCAGCCGGAGACATTAAAGCCCGTTGGGAAGGAGAGATTCCCAAATCGGAAGAGATAAAAACTTATTTGCCTGTTAAAGTATAAAGACCTCTGCACGGCTAGTATTTTTTATATTTTTTTGGCTTTTTCAAAATATCTTTTTTTGTCATTCCGCGCCACAAAACGTTGGCGGGCAGGTCGCACTTGATGCGGAATCCAGCCGCTTTGATTTTGTCGTCGAACGTTAGACAATTTTATATGATAAAAAAGGCCGGAGTTATTTTTAACTCCGGCCTTTTTGTCTTTATATGAATTTATCTATAAAAAGGATTTTGATGTGCTTTTGTGTCCGTCTATTGGCAGACAATATTAAATTACTGTTTCATTAGGGAAGATAAATTGCTTTTTAAATTGGCTCCTTCTTTTAATTTGTCAAACCATTCACTATAACGCTGTTGTCTTTTGCCCTGAAGAAGATTTTGTTTGAAACCTTCTTTTTCTTCGGCGAATTTTGCTTTATCAAAAGGTTTTTTCTCGTCTAATATTAAGATAACGAATCCTTTAGGCGTTTCAATAATGCTGCTTATTTGGTCTAGTTGCAATGAGAAAGCTTCTTCGGTAAGTTCTTTTGATTGGCCTATATTCTGGACATAACCGTCTCTTTTAAATTCTTCGGTATTTTGCGCGGCAAAACCCAAATCCGCGGTTGTTTTGCTGAAATCGAACTTGTCCTTTTCTTTATTTTGAAGTTCTTTAATTTCCGCAAGAATGTTTTGAGCCTTTTCTTTAGCTTTTTCTTTAGCTTTTTCCGCGATATAAGCGGTTCGCGCGTCATCTTTTATTTCTTCCAGTAAAGGGATGTGAGGCTCTCTTGTAGCTATTAATTCCGTTATATAAAAACCTTTCGGTGTTTCAATGACATCGCTGATTTCGCCTTTTTCGAGCTGAAAAGCGGCAGTGAGAAATTGATACGACCAGCCTATTTCGGCAATCGGCTCTGATGAACTAAAAAAACCGGTTTCGCCTAAAGGTAATGAAAACTTTTTAGCGGCATCTTCGAACGAATTTTCATCAGCGATAAAATCGTATGCTTCGTATGCTTTGTCGAGGGCTTTATCCCTGCTTTTTTCGGCGAGAAAGGTGTTTTTTATTTGTTCTTTTACTTCATCGAGTGTTTTGTATTCTCCCGTTTCCGGACTTTGAACTTCTTCGGTTTTATTTTCTTCGGGAGATTTTATGAATTGTTCTTTATTTTCTTCATAGTAATTCTCAACTTCTTCATCAGTGATTTCAATCCCTTCCGTCTGAGCGGCAGGGTCTATTTTTATATATTTAACATTCACCTGTTTTGGTTTTTTAAAAGTTTCTTCATTGTTTTGATAATAGTTTTTAATTTCTTCATCGCTTGCCGCCACACCGTTTTTAAAATCATCGTTTTTGACCAAAATATAAGTTGCTTGAACAGTATCGTTTTCTTTGGCGTACGCGTTTTCTGTCTCTTCATCGGATACGTCGACATCGGCTAATTGCTGTGCCGCCAATTTTTGTAGTGTCAGTGTTTGTCTTATTTCTTCTTCGAATTTAGGAGCGGTTGTATTAAAAACACGCTGTAATAAAAGGTTATAAATTTCGAGATTGAATTTCCCGTCTTTTTGAAAAAAGGGAAAAGATTGCAATGTATTGATGACTTCCTTATTGGAAACGGTTATTTTCGCCTCTTTCGCGGCGGCCAATAAAATGAGGTGGTTCCATGCGTCTTGTTCCAGATTCATAAATTGAGCGTATTTTTGATAATCCTGTCCGTAGGTCATAATAGCCTGGTTGCGGGCGGCGTGATAAGCGTCTATAAATTTATTTATGTTAATTTTATGGCCGAAAATTTCACCGGCGTATTGCGGCATACTGCCCGACTTTTTTTCAAACACCGAAGGGATCCCCCATAGGGCAAAGGCGCTAATAATAATTACGGCGATAAACCAAAATGTTATTTTCATAGTTTTTTTCTTTCTGAAAAATTTAAGCATTGCTATAGCCTCCTTTTATAGTTTCTTAAGTTTTTTAACTTACAGGATAATATAAATTATATTAACACAACAAACTCAAGAAACTCTATAAACCCAATAAACGGGACGGACATATCCATTTACTGCCCCGAATTTATTAATATAAAATAATACTTTTCTAATTATAGCCAAAACAGGGATTGTTTTGCAAGTAAATTCACTCGGGCTAAAAAAAGTTACAATTCGAGGTTGATTTTGCACCTTTTATATGTTAACTTTATACACATATGATAAAACCAAATCCTTTCACTCCACAGTCCGGCTGGGAACCGAAAGTTTTCGGCGGCCGGGAAAGACAGCTTGCTGATTTCGATAAGACTTTGGAAGAAGCTGTTTCTTTACGATCCAATCACGTTGTTGTTTTGGGAGAATGGGGTGTCGGTAAAACCTCTCTTTTGAAACAATACAAGAAGATTTCACAAAGCCGGGGATACCCTGCTTCTTATTGTTCGATATGCCGTTTCGACAGCCGCTCAAGGCCGAGCGACGGTATAAACCTTATTATGCAGGAAATAGCTTTCGGTTTTCCCTCCGCGAAATTTACCGAAGAAGCGGATTTGTCACGGCAGAAGCCACCTCAAAAAATTAAAGGCGGAAAGAAAAAGTTAGAACCGCAGGTTTTGTTCGCGGAATTTCTCCTGAATTTGTTTAAAACCATGGAGACAAAACTCGCGGTTGTGCTTCTGGATGACGTGCAGAATTTATTGTGTATATCCGAAGTTATCGATATTTTGCGAAGCGTGTTAAGCAAGGAGGAAATTTTGTCCCGCGCGAGATACCTCTTTGTTCTCGCGGGTACGCCGGCGGGATGGGACGGTTTCGTGGATAAACACGACCCAGTGGGCAGGTTTTTCAGGCGCAGGGAAAACATCAGTCTTTTAACCGAACGACAGGCCCAAGAAATAATTTTAGACAGCCTTGAAAAAACAGGCGTTGTTTTCGAACAGGAAGTGATGGAAAAAATATTTTTTTACACTTTAGGCCATCCTTATGAATTACAGCTTTTGTGCAGTCATTTATATGACGCTCAAATAGAGGGCAAAGTTACTTCGCGGGAATGGGAGAGTGCCTTTGCCACTACGCTAAGAGAGTTGGGGAGGGATTATTTCGATTCTTTATACCGGCGTGCCAGCGACAGGGAAGGAGACATCCTCGAAATCCTGGCGGAGAAAAATATCCCGCTTAAAATCGCGGACTTACGCGCCATTATGATAACCGAAAAAAGAGCTAAAAATTTTCCGGTGGCTAATATAAAAAATTTTCTGTATCGTCTTAAAGATAAAGAACTGGTAAAAAGGGGAGAGGATAATTCTTATTCTGTTCTCGATGCCATGTTCGTTGAATACATTCGCAGGAATAAAAAGGTTGGGGTTTAAATTGTAGGGGTGGGCCTTGTGTCCGCCCGTTTATTGTAATCAACATTATCAATAAATAGAATACCGTGCATATGATTTTGCATAAAAAGGGCGTCGTCCCCTTTAACAATCATTTCTTTTTTGATTTATGGATTCTGTAAACATGTTTTCTGTGCTCAAGGCTTATTACCAGTATAGTTAATTCATTTTTAACTATCTTGTATATTATTCGTAAGTTTCCGACTCTTTGAGATCGCAAGCCTTTTAATGGCTCTTGCAATGGTTTGCCTAAAAGAGGATTGCATGCTATGTCTTCCTCTAAAATTTTGGTTATTTCATTTTTGATTTTACTTGGGAGGGAATCAAATTGCTTTTTTGAAGTGCGAGTAAAAAAGATATTGTAAATATTATCTCGACTCATTTATTTTGTTTCCTGCCAATGACTTCTTTGAAAGAATAAGTATGGTTTTCTTCTAACTCTTTTAATGATGCCATGATTGAAGAAATAAGTTTGTTGTTTTTTAAAATAGCAATAGTTTCTAAAAGTCCTTCGTAATCTTCATTTCCAAGAAGAACGGCAGAATTTTCCCCTCGATGAGTGATTAAATAGGCTTGTCCTAATTCATGGGCTTTTCGTACCATTGATAAGAAGCGTGCTTTTGCATTTGTAGTAGTAGTAGTAGTTAATGCCGTCATTTTTTTACCTCCCGGTAGTCATTTTATAAAACCAGTCACCTTACCTGACCACTATAAGTATACCACGAGGATAGTAATACTGCAAATATTTTTTATTGTTTTGTATGACATTTTATTTATTATTCTAACATTCAAACTCACTTGCTTTTGTAGCTCCGAAGCTTCGGGGCGGAAAGGTCGGGCGAAATGATTTGTTATAGGTTATATTGGTTTAATTTTATAACCATTGCCGTAATGTGTAAATAATTATTTATATGTCCTGTAGGGAACGGGCCTGCCCGTTCCGTTACAGCCTGCCTGCCGGCGAGGCAGGGATTATCAATAATTATTATTCCGTGTATATGATTGGGCATAATGATATATTGATCTAATTCGATATTTTCATATTAATTTGGTATGTCATTCCATTGGTTATCAATTATTTTACCAATTTTTGATAATTGTATATTGTCACGGGCGCAGACAAGCAGCGCCCCTACGTCATTTTTATATTCTCCAAATATATTTTCCCTGTTTTTTGAACATACCGTCACAAAACCTGCCTGCCGTAGGCAGGTAATAACCCTTTAACGCGTAATTATAATTTTTTAATCGGTTCTGTTTTCGGGTTATTAATTTTTGCATTTTTATTTTATATCGGACAGGCACAGGGGCCTGGCCCTGCATATTTTATTATTTTTCTTAAACATAACAATTATTAGACGCACTACCTTATATTTGTCAACTCTAAATCTCTCAATGGGTTAGGATAAAAATATTTCTTGACGGTATTTCTTGATAACCATATAATATTACAAAAAGCGTAGTGCTTATAATTCGATAATGGAAGGTCTAAATGGAGGGACTATAATGAGTTTAGCTGAACGTATCGAAAAAGATTTGGTTGCGGCGATGAAAGCGAAAGACGAAGCGCGGGTGGGGACGTTACGCTTTTTGAAAGCGGCGCTTAAAAATTATGGTATCGAAAAGAGGAATAAGGAATTAAAAGACGAGGACGTTATTCAGGTTCTACGCCGGCAGATAAAGCAGAGGCAGGATTCGATTGAGGCGTATAAAGCGGGCAACCGGCCTGAGCTGGCGCAAAAGGAAGAAAGCGAACTCGTGATTTTAAAAAATTATATGCCGGAGGAATTAAGCGAGGATGAATTGAAAAAAATAATTTCACAGACCGTGAGTGAGATACAGGCATCCGGTATCAAAGATATGGGAAAAGTAATGGGAGCTGTTATGCCTAAAGTTGCCGGCAAAGCCGATGGGAAAATGTTATCGAGATTAGTTAGCGAAGAATTGAAAAAAATAGGATAAATAATTAAATGTAGGGGCTTGCCCGCCTTTGGCGCGGTCTTTGGGTGTCCAATGGTAATATCTCAGTAGAACCCTGGGGAGGATAATAGAAGCGTTGGTGAGCACGGATTGAGCGAGTTCTTATCCTAAAGACATGATAAATGATGTTTATAATATATTTTGTTTAACGATGCGGTGCAGTAATTTATCTTGATTTTGCTGATAATAATGGTAAAATGTCCACTAAGGGGAAATGTCCCATAAGCACCGGACATTTATTGTCAGTAGACATTTGTTTAGAGAAAAACCAAAACGACCCATTCGACGGAGTTTACCCTGAGCAAAGCCGAAGGGTTCAGGGGAATCTTGAGCTGATGAATGTAATAAAGGAGTAGAAGGATGAGCTTATTCTTAAGCGATAAAGCTACCATTGTTATACGGGCTATGTTATCTCAGCCGAATCGGAAATGGGTTGCCAGAGATTTCGAGAAAGAGTTCGGTGTAGGCCGCGCGCGCGCGGCCGCAGTATTATCTGAATTACGTAAAAAAGGTTTTGTAGGAGGGATTTCTTCGGGAAGGCTTGCTTATAGTGTATTACAAAATAAAGAAGAGGTGATAGAGGAATGGCTAAAGTTTTATAAATTTGAGCGTAATGAATCTTATCTTTATTATTCTGTCCACGAAGATGTTTTAAGCTGTCTAAAAAGTTATTTTACTTCCAAAAACCAAAAACAGGCGTATGCGTTAACGCTTCATACAGGGGCGAATTTAATTACCAATTATGTAAACACGCCGACGGTGTACTGTTATTTAGCGGCAAATAATTTTAAGGACGCTTCGCTGGATTTAAGGCAAACGCTTGATTTGAAAGAATTAAAAACAGGCGGGAATTTCTGTCTGATAAAACCGTATTATAAAACAGGCATATTTTTTAATACTCAAATAATAAAAGGTTACAACATTGTTTCGAATCTCCAGCTTTATTTGGATTTATATAATTTCCCGCAGAGAGGCAGAGACCACGCGGAGTATTTACTAAAAACTTTAAAAGAAGAAGAGAAGAACATTGTCTAAAGAATTCCAGGGAAACAAACTCCTCATAAAAGTTATTAACGATCTGTCTGATTTTTTGCCGTATCTGGTGCTTGTTGGCGGTTGGGTTCCTTATATCTATGCCAAGTATATCTGGAAGAATGTTATCAATATGCCGGTAACAACAGGAGATATAGATTTTGGCGTTGGCGCTAAGGATTTCAATGGTAAAGATACAATTTCTTCCCGCGTTCAGAAGCTGGGATATGGAGAAAGACATGTTTCAATGGATCGAATGGTTCCGTTTGTCCCAATTGTAAAAGATGCCGATGGAGAGCTTAAAGCAGAAGTTGAGTTTATTGCGGATTGTAAAGTGCCGGGAAATGTTATAAATAAAATTATCGGCACGGCGATTAAAATCAATAAGATTAAACATTTTAGTTTGCTGCTTGGTTCGGTGGTAACTGTTAAAATGAACGATAAAGATGTTCAGATACCGACTGAATCGATGTTTACTTTCCATAAACTGCTTACTTTTATCGATAGGCAGGATAAGGAGAAGTTAAAAAAAGATCTTTATTACGTTTATTATATGTTGAGATTTAGTCCCCGGAAGGCACAACTTGCGGATGACGTAGCGGGGCTTATAAAACAACTGAAGGAAGGGAAAAAAGTTACGCAAAATCTTGTTGAATATTTCAGTGCTCTCGATTCCAAAGGACCTCTTTTTGTGGAACAGGAAAACGGTCCGGACGCCTATATTGATAATGTTAAAGAGGATGTCTTTAATAAATTTAACGGTATTCGGCGAAAATATACTCATTAATGGTCAATATGCTCAAGCATCTTCAACTAAAACCACAGATTTTATTAAGTTGCGGTCTCCCAAAGATGCAAAAGAGTTACAACTTTTTAATCGAGAATTAAACACTATTTTAGAAAACAAATTAAAAAATCCTGAGTTTAAAGAATGTTGTGAAAAAAGCGCGTATGATGATGAGAAGCAAGCTTGTTAAATGAATAAAATCATAATCGTTCAACTTTTGGACGATAGACAGGGGGCTTGCCCCCGGCCGTTGAAAAATGACAGATAAATATAAAATAAAATTTCTGGGTACTGCAGGGGCGAGATTTGTAATGTTGAATCAGATGCGCGCCTCGGGAGGGGTTTGGATTAGCCGCGGTAAAACCAATATGATTATTGATCCCGGTCCGGGAAGCCTTGTGCGGTGTATCAAATCCCGCCCTAAATTAGACCCTTCCGGTCTGGATGGTATTATTTTAACGCACAGGCATCTCGACCATTCAGGAGATGTTAATGTAATGATTGAGGCGATGACCGGCGGCGGTTTTAAAAAAAGAGGAATAGTTTTCGCGCCGGATGACGCGCTGAATGACGACCCTGTTATTCTTCGATATAACCGCGCGTTTCCCGAAAAAATAGAATTTTTAAAAGAAGGCGGAAAATATCAATGCGGCGAAATAACTTTTACTACACCGCTTAAACATATTCACGGCACTGAAACCTACGGCCTGATTTTTTTGAAAGACGGTAAAAAGCATGTTTCGTTCATTACCGATACCAAATATTTCGATAAGCTTGAAAAGGTTTATGACTCCGAATATATCATAATTTCCGTCGTAAGGTTCATTCCCAAGGAAGGGCTGGATCATCTGGATATTAACGACGTAGAAAAAATAATTAAAAACACCTCCGCCAAGAAATATATCCTGACGCATTTCGGCATGACCATGATTAAAGCCAAACCCCATATTGTAGCGGAAAATCTTTCACAAAAATTAAAAAAGGAAGTTATCGCGGCCTCAGACGGCATGACGATTGAATTTTAATGTAGGGGCGTATGCAATACGCCCCTACGAAACATAAATATTCTAAAATTAGAGAATTGTTCAAAATTCGGTAGAGGATGAGCATGCTTTTTGTAAATCAGGGATCCCATATAGAGGTAGAGCAGGGTGTCAGAAAGCATAAATAATGAGAGAAAAAAGAAACGGCATTCGATACGTTTAAAAGATTATGATTATTCATCGGAGGGCATGTATTTTATAACAATTTGTGTGTATGGACGTGAATGTTTATTCGGCAGTGTAGTTAATGGTGAAATGGTGGTGAGCAGGTACGGGAAAATTGCGGAAAATGAATGGCGAAAAACCGAAATAATTCGACCAAATATTAAAATGGATTATTTTGTAGTAATGCCGAATCATATTCATGGAATTGCGCATATCTGTAGGGGCGTATTGCAATACGCCCCTACTAATGAATTTAAATCTCCGTCGCAAACAATTGGGGCGATAGTTCGAGGATTTAAATCAACGATAACCAAACAAATAAACAAAATCCGCGATACAGCCGACGTTCGTTTGTGGCAGCGCAATTATTATGAGCATATTATTCGAGATGAAAAATATCTAAACAGTATTCGTGAATATATTATAAATAATCCCGCAAAATGGGAATATGACAAATATTATATATGATTGGAAAATCACGGAGTAAATTGACTAGAAACGTATTGCAATATCCCCATATGAAAAATAAAGGAATAATCAAAAAAGGTGTTTTTTATCTCGACGGCAAACCTCTTTTTTTGTTGAGCAGTGATTATCCTTATTACCGCGACAGACCGGATAACTGGCAGGACAGACTGCTAAAATTAAAAGAAGCGGGCATAGATATAATTACCGCTTACATTCCGTGGAGGCACCACGCTTTTAAAAAACAGGGCAGAATAAGTTATGATTTTGCCGGTCGTACTCAGGATAACCGGAACCTGCTGAAATTTATAGAGTTGACCGCCAAAACCGGTTTGTATCTGATTTTAAAACCGGGCCCTTTTATTCATGCCGAGGTTAATTTCGGCGGCCTGCCCGACTGGGTTTGTCCTGAGGAAGATAAAACTATTCAACCGGCTATTGATTTCGATAAAAGGTCTTATACCTGGCTTGGCAAGGCACTGCCTTCACCTCTTGATGAAAAATTTTTAAAGCTGGTTCAGGAATGGTTTTCTTATCTGGATAAAAAAATATTTTCTAAAATAGCCTATCCCGCGGGAAATTTAATCGGTCTTCAAATCGGCAATGAGGGTATTTATTCAAATGCCCCCGCGCCTATTCTTTGCTCGGATTACAGTAAACCGTCTCTAAAGCTGTATTGTAAATTTTTAAAAAAGAAATATCCCCAGATCGAAAATGATTCTTTTCCGGTTAGCGCGGATAAAAATGAATTATTAGCTTTTGCCGATTTCCAAAGTTTTTATTACGAGACGGTTTTAAAAAAGTGGCTTAAGGCGTTTAGCGTTAAGGTGCCTTTAATGGTAAACCTGAACCCGCCTCAAAAAGGAGAGGAAGACGCGTGGCTTAGCCGTAATGTGCCGGAAAGACTCGCGAAATTGAATATCGCTTACGGTTACACCGATTGGATAGGAATTCCCCGTGACGATGAAGAAGTCAGGAACAGGTATTTTGTTTTTACTAAACGCGCGCCAGGATTTAATCTTGAGGATAACTGGGGGTTTTCGAAACTTTACGATAAAAAGTATGAATGCGCCGAAACACCCTTTTATCAGTCTTTATTTACTATTGCCTGCGGCGCTAAGGGTTTTAATGTTTATACCGGTGTTTCCACAGCGCACTGGGACGCGGGTCTTGATAATCAGCATGAAATTCCTTATCCGGCAACCGCGCCTATAGATGAAAAAGGCGTGACGGCGCGAAAATATGAAGCCCTTAAAAAAATAGGTTCTTTTTTCAAAAAGCACGAAAAGGATTTTTTAGAGAGCCGCCCTTATGTTCCTTTCGCGTGGGGGCTGTATTTGCCGTACGCGCGTGTAAGTAGTCAGGCAAAAACTAAAGACGATTTCGCGAAAATAGATATGAGGAAAATAAGGTGTGCCCAGGCTTTTACCGAATTCGCGTCCGGCGTGTACAAAAAAAATCTGGATTTTGAAATAGTGACACTCGATTTCGCGGATAAAAAGATGCTTGCTTCCAAGAAAGTGATTGTGTTGGAGGGAGGTTTTTTTATGGATGGCAGGGTTCAGGAAAAACTTGCCGAATACGTCTTGGGCGGCGGAAATTTGGTTATGACCGGTGAAATACCGTGCCTTAATGAACAGTTTGGAAAGAGCGATATTCTTATGAAAGGCTTTAAAAGTCAGGGGAAAGGAAAATTTGTTCTTGTTCGTGAGCCTGCGCGTTTGATGCAAACGTTATTAAAAGAATACAAGCCGGACGAAAAAATAGTTTGCCGTGATAAAGGAGTGCGCTTCTTTTTGTACGAACACCCTGCTAAAAACACCCAATTTGTCTTTATTTTTAATGAAGGTGTAGAGCGCGAAAAGGTGGAGTTTAAGGTTTTAAGTAATAAAATAAATCTGGATTTGGCGGGGAACAGGGCCTGTTTAATGAAAATCAGCGATAACGGTGCCGAAGACGTGCTTTCTGTAATCGGCGGAGTCAAGGGTGCTTTTAATAATAAACCCTTCACCTCACCCATGGCTTAATCCTTCTACTATGCTCAGGATGGTGAGCAAGGTCGAACCAAAGCCGCGGGTTTACGTCGTCGAAGCATCAAAAGTCAGATTTCTTTTAAGATGGATGGTTTATATTTTCGGTGCTTGACAGTGGACAGGGGCAAGTTTAAATGGTTGC
>JBDRBQ010000100.1:0-16820 GCA_043822625.1 Candidatus Omnitrophota bacterium
GATTCTCTATTTTTAAGGTGCTTTTAACTTGATCTAACCAACTTATTTTATATGTTATGAAAAAACTAAGATTAAAAATGATAAAGGGTTGGAGTAATTTAAATAAAAATTATTCTAGCCTTTTTTCTTTTACTTTGAAGAAAAAGGGAGTTGACCCCTTTGCCACCTTTAATTTAATAAACAAAGAAGAGGGGTTGAATTAAGTGATGTGTCCCCAAATTTCCAAATTTCTGGTTCAACTAAAAAAATGAGGTTTCCTGAGTGCGCCGGAACGATCTTTACAGATTGATAATCGGATTGACAAAATGTAAAACATGCTGTATACTTGGATCATGATAAAACGAGCCATTTCAGAGAAAATCCTGCGTTACGCGCGTCAGTATCCGGTTGTTACCATCACCGGGCCGCGCCAATCCGGCAAGACGACCTTATGCAAGGTGTTATTTCCAAAGAGAAAGTATTTATCGCTTGAGAATCTCGATACCCGCAATTACGCGAAGAATGATCCGCGATCTTTCCTTGCCGAGTGCCATAAAGACGGCGCTATCATTGATGAGATACAGAGAGTTCCTGAGCTCGTATCGTATATTCAAGAGATTGTAGACACAAAAGATAAGCCGGGTTTTTTTATTCTGACCGGTAGTCAGAATTTTCATCTTTTGGATACGGTAAACCAAAGCCTTGCCGGAAGGACTGCTCTGTGTGTTCTTTTGCCGTTCTCATACGCTGAAATTTACTCTGATAAAACGATTCCGATCAACAAAGTCCTTTTTACAGGGTTTTATCCGCGCATTCATGATAAGAAGCTTAATCCCACGGAGGCGCTTTCTTTTTATGTAAGCACATACCTCGAGCGCGATATCCGTTCGCTTATTAACGTTACAGACATTGCTAAGTTCGAGAGATTTATAAAATTATGCGCTGGCAGGGTGGCGCAGATAGTGAATTTGTCTAGTCTGGCCAATGATTGCGGTATTAACCACAATACCGCTAAAAGCTGGCTGAGCGTGCTTGAGGCGAGTTATATTTTATTTTTCGTCCGTCCGCATCACGCCAATTTTGGAAAGCGGCTTATTAAATCTCCAAAACTATATTTTACTGATTGCGGATTGGCGGCATATCTTTTGGATATACAGAATGCTAAGCATATTGCGTCCCATCCACTTAAAGGGGCACTCTTTGAGAATTTCGTTGTTGCCGAGATTCTGAAGGCTCGAACAAATCAGGGTAAGAATAATAATATTTATTTCTTCCGCGATAATGTTGGCAATGAAGTGGACGTGCTTCTTGAAAACGGCACATCCATTAAGCCGGTTGAGATAAAGCTGGGAAGCACGATCAACGAAGATTACTTCAAGGGATTGCGGTATTACCAGAAGTTAAATAAAAATAATCTAAAAAAACCAGTGCTGATATATGGCGGAGCTGAGAATCAGCATCGCCAGAGAGTCGATGTTTTTAGTTACAAAAACGCTGGAATCATTAACTCGTAGTTTGATAAAACAACGGATTAAACGCGATTTTCTATAGAAAGTAAATAGAAGCCCCTTTACTTAAATGTGTAATGTGAAGACCTGGCCCTTAGAACTATTTCTTTTCGTCTTATTCGGTAACATTTATTAATGACGCAACTGGGAGCGGGTTAAGTAAGATAAAAAAACTTTCGTTTTGGGTAAAATAAATGGGGTCGCCCATTGAGGATATAGCCATGAGTGAAATAAACGAAATTACTAAAAAAATAATACAATTCAGGGATGAGCGCGACTGGAAGCAATTTCATGATCCAAAGAATATGGCTGTTTCGATAATCCTTGAAGCTTCTGAGCTTCTGGAGCATTTTCAATGGAAGACCAAAGAAGAGGTTGAGAAATATGTTATGCAAAATAACGCGGATATTAAAGATGAAATTGCCGATATCGCGGTATACCTTTTTGAATTAGCTGATAATCTCGGAATTAACTTAATGAGCGCCATAGAGGGAAAGCTTAAAAAGAATGAGCTGAAATATCCGATAGAAAAAGCTAAGGGCAAGCACACAAAGTATGATAAATTATGAGCTTTTCTTCAGGGACAGATGAAACTCCGAAAAGAAAACGGCGCGTGCGTTATAAGGGCGCGCATCCCAGACGTTTTGACGAAAAGTACAAGGAACTTAATCCGGGAAAATACGCTGATGATATCGAGAAGATTATCAAGAGTGGGAAAACTCCAGCAGGGACGCATCGGCCGATTTGCGTTAAAGAAGTTTTAGAAGTTCTTGATCCTAAGCCCGGCCAGACTGGTTTAGATGCTACTTTGGGGTTCGGCGGGCACGCAGAGGAGCTACTTAAGCGCGTTATGCCCGGTGGACGTCTTTTTGGTATCGATGTTGATCCGATCGAGTTAACGCGAACCGAGGCGCGCCTGCGGGCCTTGGGTTTTACTGACAAAGAACTTATTTTTCGGCAGATTAATTTTGCCGGAATTCCTAAGATGTTTGCTGATGCAGGCGGTGGGTTTGATTTTATCCTGGCGGATTTGGGCGTTTCGTCAATGCAATTAGATAATCCGGCGCGCGGTTTTACCTTTAAGTGGGATGGGCCGCTTGATTTAAGATTTAATCCCCAGCGCGGCCAATCGGCCTCGGTTTTGATTAAAGCTATTTCTGAAAAAGCTTTAAAAAAAATACTTTTTATTAATTCTGATGAACCCTACGCGGAAAAGATTGCCAGAGCTATCCATAAAAAATGTCATAAAATTTCTACAACTAAGGCGCTCGCGGATACCGTAAAAGAAGCACTGGCTTT
This sequence comes from Candidatus Omnitrophota bacterium, assembly GCA_043822625.1. Classification (GTDB taxonomy): domain Bacteria; phylum Omnitrophota; class Gorgyraeia; order DAOVKU01; family DAOVKU01; genus JBDRBQ01. The sequence continues at coordinate 2,787 of JBDRBQ010000100.1, forward strand.
TCTAGTGCCTGCCAACTCCCGGGAGAGAATAACTACTTCGATTCGTCGGACCTTTCAGGCTTTACGCATTGAGGTTAACGATGAGTTTTCAGCATTGGAGCAGTTTTTAAGAAATTTGCCGATATGCCTTAAATCTAATGGCCGAGTGGCTATTTTAACCTTTCATTCCGGTGAAGACAACAGGGTGGTCAAGTTTTTTCAGGAAGGATTAGAAGCGGGGATCTATTCTGATATTTGCCGTGAACTGATACGGCCGATGCCGGAAGAATGTTTTAATAACCCACGATCCAAAAGCGCAATCTTACGTTGGGCGATACGCAAAAAAAGGTTGCCGCATTATTAAGGGAAAAGGGCGCTGAATCCGTTATTATGTATTTCTGTGAATAGAGGGTTGCCAAAGAAAGTAAATAGAAGCTCTTTTACTTAAATGTGGAATGTGAAGACCTGGCCTTTAGAATTATTAATCAATAAATAAAAAAGGGGGAAGGGAAGTGAAACATAACAAAGTAATTGGGGTGTTGCTGTTAATTTTGGCGATTGCGACAATCGTGGGTATGATTAAGGATAATGCTGCATACTGGAGTATCTATAATTACGCAACGATAATATTTTCTCTGTTAATCGGTATCGTTCTGTTAAAACAAAAATAACACTTGAAGAATTCTGGGGCACCTCACAACACTTAATTGGAATTTATTAAAGGAACGGGCTGTCCCGTTTCTTACAGGACTACGGAATTTTGATATTTTGACATATACAAGGTATATTAAAAGGCAATGGTTAAGAGAAATGTGTTTATAAAAGTATTGTTATTTGTATGGATGTTTTTAGTTTTAACTATAATCGCGGCAACAGCCAATACACAAGGGGTTATTATAGGGTCGTTATCTTCGGATGAGATTCAGCAGATTGGGCAGAGAGTTTTTGAGAATGAATGTTCCGCTAAGGATAAAAATTTAATTGTTTGGAATGAAGGCGAAGATTTTTTATCTCTGGGCATTGGGCATTTTATTTGGCATCCGGCTAATAGTAAGATAATTTTTGAGGAAAGTTTTATAAAATTTATTGAATACGCCAAAGCAAGTGGCGAAAAAATTCCTCTCTGGCTTGATAAAAAATCGATTCCCGCGTGTCCTTGGAGTTCGCGAGATGATTTCTTAAACGCTCAATCCGATAGCAGGTTAATGGAGTTAAAAAATTTTATAATAAAAACAAAAACCGCGCAGGCTACTTTTATCGTGAAACGGTTAGAAGAATCTTTGTTGCTCATACTCAAAAATATTCCGGAAGGTACGCGTGATAAGATATCTTCGCAATTTAGCCGTGTCGCTTCTTCGCCTTCAGGGATTTATGCTTTGGCAGATTACGTTAACTTCAAAGGGCTTGGGATATCGCCGGCTGAAAGCTATCAAGGTAAAGGTTGGGGTTTGCTTCAAGTCTTAGAAGAAATGAAGAGTGAGAACGAAGTTCCTGATGCTCTTGAAGAATTCACTCGGTCGGCAAATATGGTGCTTGAAAATCGCGTTAAAAACTCTCCTGCAAGCCGCAATGAGATTAAATGGCTGAAGGGTTGGCAGAACAGGGTTAATTCATATATTAAAAAGTAAAAAGCTTGAAAAGCAGTTAATAACTTGGTAGAATAATGCAATCGCTTTAAAACAAGGTTATTGGTTCCTCTATCAGATAAGTCTTAACATCATCTAATTAGGGAACCCATATTTTTTTTAGAGTTTTTAATAGAACGGAAATAAAAAAAAGGGGGATATTATGGTAATGATAGTGAAGTTGATAGGGGTAATTATGTTGATCTTGGGTGCTATTATTTCATTTAAGCCCGAGACAATAAAAAAAGTAATGGCTTTTTTTGAAAAGGATAAGAGGATTTATTACGCGGGGTTTATAAGAATTTTGCTGGGAGTTATTTTTCTTTTAGCCGCGACACAGTGCAGATTAACGGCGCTCATTGCTTTGCTGGGATTGATTTTTCTTTTTTCAGGGGTTTTTATATTTTATTTGGGTTTGGATAAAGTAAAAGCTGTTATCAAAAAATGGAGTGATAAGCCGCTTTCTTTTTTTCGTTTGCTTGCGATTTTAATCATCGTAATTGGGATTGTTATCATATATGCAGCGTAGGTAAAAGTAAATATTAATTTTAAAAAAGGATGTAAAGTTATAATGAAAATGGATATTTTTGATACAATAGAAGCAACTTTGGATTCCGCGGATGGGAATGCTTTAAGACAGAGAGTTTTGGAAAGCGCGAAAAAGTTTAAGACTTCCTGGATAGAGCTTGCGCAGGCGCTTTATACGGTATGGAAAGATAAATTATATAAAGGATGGGGATATAATACGTTTGATGCTTATACATCCAAAGAAATAGGCATAAATAAACAGACTGCCATGAAACTTCTGCGCTCTTATTTTTTTCTGGAAAAAGAAGAACCGCTCTATTTGAAGGAAGACTATAATAATTCCGCGCAAGCGGCTTCTATCCCAACTTATGAAGCTGTTGATGTTTTGCGCCGCGCTCAAAAGAGAAATTTGCTCGATAACAGTGATTATGATGATTTGAAAGAAAAAGTTCTTAAAAAGGGGCAGGGGGCTTCGGAAGTCAAAAAAGACCTCACGGCTCTTATAAGACAAAGAGAAGAGTTGGAGCCGGAGGAAGCTAAAAGAAAAAGAGAAATATCCACTTTGAAGAGATTTTTATCTACTTTGAAATCGTTAAAACGCGATATTGTTTTTTTAAAACTGCTTCCGGGGAACGTGCTTGAAAAAATAGACGACTTAATTGTTAAAATAGAAGATAGAATAGCATAAATTCCGCAAAAGATTTTCAATGAATCTGTGTAAGCTTGTTTTAATCTGTGAAATCAGGTGCTTTTACCACATTAAACAAGAAAAAATCTAAAATCATGGTAAAAATAATATCTAAAAAAGTTTTAAACGAACATGAAAACGTAAGAATTACGCGAATGGAAGTTCTTTCTCCCGCTATCGCCGATAAGGCTCGACCGGGCCAATTTGTAGTGGTTATGGCGGATGAAAAGGGGGAAAGAATCCCTTTAACTGTCGTGGATAAAGACGAAAAAAAAGGCAGTATCGTTTTGATTTTTCAGGAAGTGGGGTTAACTACCAAACTTTTGGGCAGGCTGGAAGAAGGCGGTTTTTTATATTCATTAGCCGGTCCGTTGGGACACCCTACGGAAATTAAAAATTACGGTAAAGTAGTTTTGGTGGGGGGCGGAGTAGGTATCGCCGAGATCTATCCGGTCGCGAAGGCTTTAAAGCAAAGCGGGTGCTATGTTACAATAATTTTGGGCGCCAAAATTAAAGAGTTATTGATTTTAAGAGAAGAGCTTGAGAAAATGGCGGATGAGTTTTTTGCCGCGACAGATGACGGTTCTTGTGGAAAAAAAGGATTTACTACCGATGTCTTGACTGACTTGCTTCAGAAAGAAAAGCCTGATTTGGTGTATGCGGTAGGTCCTGTGGTTATGATGAAAAAGATAGCTTTAATGACTAAATATTTTGATATAAAAACGATTGTTTCTTTGAATTCTCTTATGGTTGATGCTACCGGCATGTGCGGGTGCTGTAGGGTAACCGTGGGGGGGGAAGTAAAATTTAGCTGTGTGGACGGGCCTGAATTCGACGCGCATTTAATTGATTGGGATGAAGTCGACGCAAGGAGTAAAATTTACGCGAAAGCTGAAAAACATATTTGCAATTTATATAAATTATGAGAAAAGAAGCCGTAAAAGCAAAAGAGATACAACCGGTTGAAAGAATAAATAATTTCGAAGAAGTAATTTCCGGTTATAATGAAGAGCAGGCGCTCAGCGAAGCAAATAGATGTCTTCAGTGTAAGAATCCCGCCTGTATTTCAGGGTGCCCTGTAAATATAGATATAAAAAAGTTTATTTATTATATTACTCAAAAAGATTATAAAAACGCTTATTTGACAATTAGGAAAAAAAATGATTTTCCTTCTATTTGCGGCAGAGTGTGTCCCGCCGAATACCAATGCAGAAAGGCATGTGTTCTTACTAAAAAAAATGCTTCCTTTGCCGCGGAAAACGCTATAAATATACATTTTCTGGAGAGATTTGCAGGAGATTACGCGGTAGCACACAATGTGGAAATTCCGCTCGAAAAAAACGAAAAATTATCTTCTTTTAAAGTTGCCGTGGTTGGTTCAGGACCTGCGGGTCTTTGTTGTGCCGGAGAACTTGCAAGATATGGGGTAAAAGTAGTTGTCTTCGAAGGATTGCATAAGACAGGGGGGGTTTTAAGATATGGAATTCCTCCTTTTAGATTGTCCCGTAATATTCTGGATTATGAAATAAATTATCTTAAAAAATTAGGGGTTGAAATTGTTACTGATTTTATCATAGGCAGGACTAAAACTTTGGATGAACTTTTTAAGGAAGGGTTTTCGGCCGTGTTTTTGGGATTGGGCGCAGGGACACCTTATTTTATGGGATTAAGGGGTGAAAATCTGTGCAATGTTTATTCCGCTAATGAATTTTTATCCAGAGTTAATTTAATGTCCGCTTATAAATTTCCTGAATATCATACTCCCGTAAACATCGGTAAAAGCATAATAATTATCGGTGGGGGCAATACAGCCATAGACGCGGCCAGAGTCGCTTTGCGGCTTCAGAGCATGAATAAGATTAGTCCTAACGTTACTGTTTTTTATAGGCGGACGGAAGCCGAAATGCCAGCGAGGCGGCTTGAAATAGAACACGCTAAAGAAGAAGGCATAAAATTAGAATTTTTAGTTCAACCAGAAGAATTTATAGGAGATAAAGAGGGCTGTGTTGGGAAAATCAAAGCGTTAAGGTGCCGATTAGGAGAGGAAGATTCTTCAGGCAGAAGAAGGCCTGTTCCCATTGAGGGTAGTGATTTTGAGGCAGAATGTGATTTGGCGGTAGTAGCGATAGGACTGGGGGCGAATCGGATTTTAACAGGCGTTACCCCTGAATTAAAAACAGATAAGGCTGGCGATATTATAATAGATTCCGCCTCAAAAGAGACTTCCGTAAAAAATGTTTTTGCTGGCGGCGACATTGTAGGTGGAGAAGGAACGGTAATTGAAGCTATGAGTATGGCTAAAAAAGCTTCACAATCTATAATAAATTATCTTTTGGGAAAATGAGCACTTAGACTTATCTACGGCTTAATCCTTCGACTATGCTCAGGATGGTGAGCAAGGTCGAACCAAAACTGTGTGGTATTCACTCGGGGCGAGATACTAAGCGGTGCGCCTATATTATTTCTGAGGCCTAAAGGCCGTGGTTTTACGCTGTCGAACTATAAATTTTACGGAGATAAGAAATGAAAAAGAAAAAAACCGAAAAGACCATTGAAACAAAACCGATTATCGAGGCATTGGCTAAAATAAGTGATGCCATTACGTCGGATCAGTATATCGAAGATATTTTGAAATTAATCGTCAGTGTTACTGCCGAAGTTATGGACTCCAATATTTGTTCTTTGATGCTGATAAATAAAGAAAGAAATGAGCTGGTAGTAAAGGCTACACAGTCTATCAGTGAAAGGTATAACAAAAAACCTAATATAAAAATCGGCCAAGGTATTGCCGGCAAAGTAGCCGAGAACGGAAAACCGATGACCGTGCTTGATGTATGTAAAGATGAACGTTACTTAAGCAGAGATGTTGCCGAAAAAGAAAATCTTCGCTCCTTACTAAGTGTCCCGCTTATTTTTAAAAATAAAATTATAGGGGCATTGAATTGTTATACCGCGAAAATACACCGGTTTAATAAAAACGAAATAAATGTTTTGAAGTCCATAGCGAATCAGTCCGCCATTGTAATAGAAAATTTCAGATTGGTCGTTGAGACCAAAGTTATTAAGGAAGAGCTGGAGTCAAGGAAAGCTATAGAAAGAGCCAAGGGAATTTTAATGAAAAAAGAAAGCATCAATGAGGAAGAGGCATACGAACGTATAAGAAAATATAGTATGAATAATAGAAAAAGTATGCGCGAAGTTTCGGAAGCAATTATATTAAGCGCTGATATAGAACAAAAATCTACGGATAAATAATATTGTAAAAAACTCTTTTTGAACATTTTCTAAATTAAAGGCCGTTTTTTTTGACTTTACCGCTTTTTAGCATAAATATAGGCTTGACAGGCCTTTCCGCCTATCTTGACTTTTCTATATTTATATGGTACACTTGGCTTCACTTTACCTTTCCTTAAGTATAACTGTTTGTATTTCAAAATGTTATGTTAAATCAAGTAAACTGGATAGATATAATTATTTTAATTATTTTAATTCGAATGGCTTTTGTGGGACTTACTCAGGGGCTTACGAAGTATTTTTTGAATTTTATAGGTATTGTTGCAACTGTTTGTGCCACAATACATTATTATTATTATGGCGCTGTGTTTTTAAATAAAAACGTGGGTTTTCTTACGCTTTCTTCCGCAGCCTTGATTTCTTTTGTTTTTATCATAGTCGGCGCTGTGCTGATTTTGAAAATTAGCGGTTCTTTCTTATCTAAATTGATTACTATAGAATTTGCTTCTTTTCTTGAAAAAGCGGGCGGAATGATAGTAGGCATAGTGTGCGGTTTGTTGTTTAGTAGTTTACTGCTTATAACTTTTAATTTTTCACAAGCTGAATATATTCATAATAGTTTAGAGAAATCTTATTCAGCGCCCTTAATTAGCAGGATGGCACCGGCGTGTTATGATGTTGTTTTTAAAATTTTCCCTCTTAATCCTTCACAGGGAAGAGAATATGTGGGAATTAATCCGGCTTCAAAATGAAAAATAGTTCTTTGATAATAGATACCGATGGCGGGATAGATGATGCTTTGGCTGTTTTAGCTTTGGTTAATTCCAAAGAAGCTGATATAAAGCTTATCAATGTCACGGCAGGTAATGTTGATAACGTTCAGGCGTATAAAAACATTTCCGCTGTTTTAAATTTATGCGGCAAAAAAATATCGCTCAGCCTTGGTCAAGAGGCATCTTTTAGCGGAAAGCTTAAAAGACCTTATAATGTTCACGGCAGCGATGGGCTCGGAGATACTTTTTTATCTAAAGATATAGATATTTTAAATACTTTAAACGCCCCCACTGCTTTTAAAGAAGCAATAGAAACAGGGGTTAAAAAAATATTTTCTGCGGCGCCGTTGACCAATGTGGCTGATTTTTTCCTGGAATATCCCGAGCTTATAAGCCAGCTTGAAGAAGTTTGGCTTACGGGTGGCGTTTTGAAATCAGGCGCGGATATGTCGGCGGAAGGGGAATTTAACTTTTATTTTGATCCCAAAGCTGTAGAGATTGTTTTTTCTGCCGGAGTTGAAGCGAAAGTAGTAACAATGGATGTTACTAAAAGTGTTCTTTTCGGCAGGGATTTTATAAAAAATTTTGAGGGACGGAAAGAAAAAACATTCGAATTCATATCCAGAATTCTTAATTTTTCGTATGAATTTAACTGTAATAATAAAGGTTTAAACGGAGCGCACTTGCCGGATTTGGTGAGCGCGTGTATTTTTTTGGATAAGAATCTGGCGGATTTCGAAAAAGTTAAGGTTGTTGTCGGTAAAAACACAGGGTGTCTTTTTAAAAATCAGGGTGGCAAAGATATTTTGACAGCGTGCAATTTAAAAGAAAAACAAATAAAAGAAAAAGCGCTTGATATTTTGCTTGGGTTAAAAGGGAGGGAAGTTTAATGAAATTATCTAAGTTTTATGATGAAGTTATTAAATGCGGGATGGAAGCTGATCCGCGGGGCGCTAAAGAAGTTAAAAATGATTTAGAAAGAAGGAAACGGCAGTTTGAGAAATTATCCAGTGCCCAGAAGAAATATTTCGATAAAGAATATTTGAACAATCCCTATGATGATACCATGATACTTTACGGCAGTCATGATACGGAAATTAAAAAAATTCTGGCTGGTATTGATATTGAAGTTTCCGAAATGCTTTTAGCTGATAAATTACGCGAAAAAGGAAAGAAAATAGACCTTGTTTTGTCTCATCATCCCAGCGGAAAAGCGCTTGCTAATTTATATAAGGTTATGCGCATACAGGTAGATGTTGTGGCTAATTTAGGAGTGGGATTGAATTTGGCCGAAGGATTGCTTGAGCCGCGCATAGAAGAAGTGCAGAGAAGATTTTTACCGCTTAATCACGAAAGGGCACAATCCGCGGCGAAACTTCTGGATATACCGCTTATGTGCGCTCATACGCCGGCGGATAATCATGTAGTTCATTATTTGACAGAACTTATCGGTGAAAAAAAGCCGGATTTAGTGGAAGACATTATCGATATTTTACTCGAAATTCCTGAATATCAGCATGCCGCGTTTCTCAATGCCGGTCCCAAAGTAATATTCGGTAAACCGTCCAGGCGCTCTGGAAGAATTTTTGTGGATATGACCGGTGGTACGGAGATGGCAAAAGAATTATTCGTAAAAATAGCCGAGAACGGAATAGGAACCGTAGTGTGTATGCATCTTTCCGAAGATCATCTGAAAAGCCTTAGAGAGGTTCCTATGAATGTAATTGTTGCCGGTCATATAGCAAGTGATACGATTGGTCTTAATTTATTGCTTGATAAAATAACTAAAAAGGAAGATTTGGAAGTAATAGGCTGCTCGGGTTTTACCAGAGTAAAAAGATAAAAGATGGCTTATCTTGAACAGAACATAATAGATGAATTAAGAGACAGAGCGGATATAGTCGAAATAATAAATTCCTATATGCCTTTAAAGAAGGCCGGTCGAAATTTCAGAGCAGTTTGTCCTTTTCATCATGAAAAGACAGCTTCTTTTATGGTTAGCGCTGATAAGCAGATATATCACTGTTTCGGATGCGGTGAAGGCGGAAATGTTTTTAATTTTGTAATGAAATATGAACGCTTGAATTTTAGGGAAGCGCTTGAACTGATAGCTAAGAAAACCGGTTTCGTAATACCGGAGAGTGAAAAAAAAGCGTCTAACGAAAGCTCTTTGACAAGTAAACTTTTTGTAATCAATGAACTAGCGGCGTCTTTTTATCAAGCGGCTCTTTTTGAAAACCCAAAAGCTGTTATAGCCAGAGAATATTTAAAGAGCCGCTCTGTAACAGAAAAAACCGCCAAAGAGTTTCGTTTGGGCTTTTCTATGCCTGATTGGACGGATTTTATTGCTTTTGCTAAACAGAAAGGTTTTTCCGCGGAGCTGGTAGAAAAAGCAGGATTGGCTATAAAGGGAAAAAATCAGCAATTTTACGACCGTTTTAGAAATAAACTGATGTTTCCTATTTTTAACGCGCAGGGAAAAATAGCCGGTTTCGGTTCACGGACTCTCGAAGAAAATAAAAATGAACCGAAGTATATCAATAGTCCGGAAACGGAAATTTATACTAAAAGAAAAATTCTTTACGGCCTTAATCTGGCTAAAAATAATATTTCCAAGTGTAATCAGGTTATTATTACTGAAGGATATTTTGACGTTATCGTTCCCTATCAAGAAGGCGTTTTGAATATCGTGGGATGTCTTGGTACTTCTTTTACACAGGAACAGGCGCATTTGTTGAAACGCTATGCCGAAGAAGTGATTTTGCTTTTCGACGCCGACGCGGCTGGTGAAGCCGCCGCGTTAAGGGGACTTGATATTTTAATAGAAGAAGAATTGGCTGTAAAAATAACCTGTTTGCCGGCCGGGTACGATGCCGATAAATTTATAAAAGAAAAAGGAATAGACGTCTTTAATGATTTTGTAAAAAAAGCGGGTAGTTTGTTTGACTATAAACTTAATCTACTTCAAAAAAAATATCCGCCGAAAATTGTAGAAAATAAAGCTAAAATAGCGGATGAAATGCTGTTTCTTATCGAGAAAATTGAAAACACGGTATTGAAGTCCGTTTATATAAAACGTTTATCGCAGGAAATTGATATTTCCGAAGATGCGCTTTTAAAAAGAACACGGGAAATAAAAAAAACGGCATCTGTTTATAATCGAAACGATAAAATCGATTATAAAAAACCTGAAGTTTCCCCTGCCGAAAAAATGCTTCTTAAATTAATGATGGAAGATAACTTTATAATAAATAAAGTAAAAGAAAATTTAAAAGCGGATGATTTTCAGCAAGGCATTGTGAGAAACGTAGTTTCTGTGCTTTTATTGTTGGATGCTTCGAGAAATAAAAATACAGGCTCCGCTCTTATAGACAGAATAGAAGATGAAAACGCGAGGAGTTTTATATCCGGTCTTTTAGCCGAAAAAACGATGATATCGGATAATAAAAAAGCCGCGGAAGACTGCATTAAATTAATAAAAAGAAAAAAACTGGATATTAAACTTACTCAGCTGGAAACGCAGATAAAGTATGTTGAAGAAGCCAAAGATGAAGAAAAACGAATTTTTCTTTCTAAGGAATATCAGCGGATTTTAAAAGAAAAAGCGTATCTAATAAATCTAAGATAAATAATTATATAAAGAGGCTGGTGAATAAAATTGGGTAGAAAAAAGAAAGAATCGGATAGAAAGCAGGAAATAAATAAAATAAAAGATGTCATCGAGAAGTTGTCTGAAATCGGCAAAAAAAAGGGATATTTGACATACGACGAAATTAACGATGCCTTGCCTGAAAGCATGATTTCTTCTGATGAAATAGAGGTGGTTCTTGCTAAATTAAACGATAAAAACATCGAAGTCGTTGAAGAAGAACAACCAAATATACCAGGAGAAGCTGATGCGGTAGAAACTGAAGAGGAAGAGAAAGAAGCGGAAATTTTCCCTGCTCCTATGCGTCCTTCGCGCATGGAAGATCCTGTAAAAATGTATTTGCGTGAAATGGGAAAGATTTCTTTATTAAACAGAGAAGAAGAAATAAAATTAGCCGAAGAGATAAAAAGTGTAGAGAGTCAGTATCGCGAATCGGTTTTTGAGTTAAAAGTAAGCCGCGGAGAAACAGTAAATCTTGTGAACCGCATTTTAGCAAAAGAAGCGAATATAGAAGAATTTTTTGGGGAAGAAGTAGGAACAACTGGGAAAAAATTATACAAAAAAATTACTACTTTATCTAAACGGCTTAAGGCTTCCCGCAAAGATTCCGATTTAAAAGAGTTGCTTATGGCGTTTAATTTTAATATCAAGCTCATACATGATATTCTAAATAAAGCCGAGTTTTATCTAAGCCAGTTGTCGTCGGTAGAAAAAGAACTTCAGAGAATGCAAACTAGGAAAATACGCGGAGAGATTGCCGGCTTAAAAAATACCATAAAACAAATAAAGGAAGAATTAGTAGAAAGCCCTGCCGAAGTTAAAGCTAAATTAAGAAAAATAAAAAAGAAAGAACAGGACTATAATAAAGTCAAACAACTCTTAGTTGGAGCCAATTTAAGATTGGTTGTAAGTATTGCTAAAAAATATGCCAACCGTGGGCTGTCTTTTCTGGATCTTATTCAGGAAGGAAATATTGGATTAATGAAAGCGGTTGAAAAATTCGATCACCGTAAAGGATATAAATTTTCGACTTACGCTACATGGTGGATAAGACAGGCGATAACCCGAGCTATAGCCGATCAATCCAGAACGATAAGAATACCGGTTCATATGACCGAAACTATAAATAAACTAATTCGTGTTTCACGTCATCTGGTGCAGGAAACAGGTCGTGAACCGACACCGGAAGAAATCGGCAAAGAGATGAAAATGCCGGTAGAAAAAGTGCGCGGTATTTTGAAAATCGCACAGGAACCTATTTCTCTGCAGGCGCCCATTGGTGATGAAGGGGATACAAACTTTGGTGATTTTATCGAGGATAAACGGGCGATATCACCGGCTTCCGCTACGGCTCATGCCATGCTAAGGGAACAAATGGATAAAATTTTGGATACCTTAACGGAACGCGAAAAAAAAGTTTTATCTTTGCGCTTTGGTCTGGAGGACGGTTATCCGAGAACTTTGGAGGAAGTAGGCAGTGTGTTTGAAGTTACCAGAGAAAGGGTAAGACAGATAGAAGCCAAAGCCCTTAGAAAATTAAGGCATCCTACACGTTCCCGTAAATTAAAAAGTTTTCTGGAAGTGGTTTTCGGCAGAGGAGAATAAAAGTCGATTTCATAAAAGGAAATTACGAGCTTAAGAAAACTCCGCAAGTTCAGCAAGATTTGCGGAGTTTTTTGTTGATTTTTATGCTATATATTTGTATAATAGGTAAAAATCAGCGGGCCCATAGCTCAGTTGGTTAGAGCGGCTGACTCATAATCAGTAGGTCGTAGGTTCGAGTCCTACTGGGCCCACCATCAATCTTCGCTGAGCAACTTTCGTGCTCAGCTTCGCTGGATTAAATAAGTGGGGTCGGGTAAATAAGCCCCGGCGTAACGCAGTGAAGTCGGGGGGGCGATTAGCTCAGTTGGTTAGAGCGCTGCGTTCACATCGCAGAGGTCAGAGGTTCGAGTCCTCTATCGCCCACCATGTAAAGTAAAGACCCTTTAACGGCACATCTTTTTATGAGGAGAAAAACACACAGTGATTAAAGAGCAAATCGATAAACTACTTAAACTGCAAGAGGTTGATTTAAAAATTCTTTCTCTGGAAAAAGAAAAATCACGATTACCTCAAGAAATAAAAGAAATGCATTCGCAAGAGAGTTCTATAAACGAGGGGGTAAAAACGCTTGAAGAGAAATTAAAACAAGTACAAGTAGAGCATAAAAATAAAGAACTTGATCTTCAGACAAAAGAGGGCGAAATAAAAAAATATGGCCTCCAGCTTTATCAGGTAAAGACAAACAAAGAATATTCATCATTACAACATCAGATAGAAGGATTAAAAGCGGATTGTTCTGTAATCGAAGATGAAATTATTACTGTGCTTGATGAAATCGAGACCGTTAACAAAAATTTGAAACAGGAAAAAGAGCGGCAACAGCAAAAAATAAACGAGTTTAAACAAGAAGAAGCTGTTTTTAAAAATAGGATTAGTCTGGTTGATTTGGAAATAGAAACTTTGATAAAAGATAGAGAAGCAATGGTTCAAACTATTGATAAAGAAATTTACGCGAAATATGATAAGATTTTGCGGGGTAAAGGCGGAGCCGCTATAGTGCCTGTTGTTGATAGCAGTTGCGGCGGTTGTAATATAGGATTGCCACCACAGGTTATAAATGAGTTGGGTATCGGCGGGAATTTGATATTTTGTGGAAATTGCGCGAGAATGCTTTATTTAATCGGAGAAGATACTAAAAATGAGTGAGCGGGCAGTGCTTTTTGTTGACGGAGCGTGTTCCGGTAATCCCGGCCCGGCAGGCGTGGGATTTGTACTAAAAAAAGGGGAATCGAATAAAGAATTTTCCAAATATATAGGTATTGCTACCAATAATGTGGCGGAATATCTATCGCTTACTTATGGTCTTCAGGAAGCTATTTTTAGCGGAATAAAAGAAATTGAAGTAAAGTCAGACAGCCAGTTGCTGGTTAATCAAATAAACGGTTTATATAAAATAAGAAACGAAAATTTGAGGATTTTTTTCGATTTAAACAAACATTTGATTTCAGCCTTTAAATCCTTTAAAATAGAATATGTGCCCAGAGAGTACAATAAAGAAGCCGATAAATTGGCTTCCGGGGCGGTAATAAATAGATAAAGAGCACGCTTTGATGGCCGCCCCCGATTTTATATTGGGGGAGGAAAGTCCGGGCTCCATAGGGAAGCGTAGCGGGTAATGCCCGTCCTCCGGTGAAAATCGGAGAGGATAATTCCGAATGTAGAAACTGAATAAGTTATACTTCGGGATCCCGATCATTCGGGAGAGCCACAGAGACGAAGTATTCCGGATTTATTCCGGAAGAGGTGAAACGAGGCAATCTCTACGCGGAGAAAGGCCAAATAGGCCCCAAGAGTTCCCTGCTCGATTGAAGGGGCGGGTAGGCCGTTAAAGTTCAATGGTAACATTGAAAAGAAGATAAATGGCCATCATCTGCCTAAAGGCAGATAACAGAACTCGGCTTAAAAAAGTGTGTTTTTTTATCAGACCCATTCGGTTTTCTCTTTATGAGAATA
>JBDRBQ010000101.1:0-23056 GCA_043822625.1 Candidatus Omnitrophota bacterium
CCAGACGGTTTCCCCATCCAATCTCACCTCAATACTGAGAACTCCATTATTGCTTTCGTAGATTATTATATCGTTGTTGAAATCTTTGTTTTTCATAGGCTATTTCGCCCTCTCAATATCCGCCACAATCTCATCAATCGCTGTGCGTAATTCATTCTGACGCTTTACAATATGAGTAATTTCTCGATTAAGCTCTGTGATATTAACAATTTCTCGTGTATCTTTTTGCTCTACATAGCTTGAGACCGCAATATTGTAATCATTAACGGCAATGGTTTTATTATCAACGAGTTTAGAAAAATATTTCGCGTCTTTGCGGACTTTGAATGCTTCTAAAATCTTGAGCCGGTTTGGCTCGCTTAATTTGTTTTTATTACCGCCACGCACAAACTCAGCTGAAGCATCAATAAAAAGTGTTTTATTATCTTTCTTGCTCTTTTTCAGCACGATAATACAAGTGGCAATCGTAGTACCAAAAAAGAGATCTGGCGGAAGTTGAATCACTGTATCAACATAGTTATTGTCTATTAAGTATTTACGGATTTTCTGTTCTGCCCCTCCCCGGTATAAAACGCCGGGAAATTCAACAATCGCGGCTGTTCCACTAGTAGAAAGCCAGGATAACATGTGCATGGTAAAAGCAAGATCTGCTTTACTTTTTGGAGCTAACACTCCCGCGGGTGAAAAACGTGGATCATTTATCAGGATTGGATTGGCATCGCCATCCCATTTAATCGAATACGGCGGATTAGAAACAATAGCGTCAAACGGTTCATCATCCCAATGTTTGGGATCTGTAAGCGTATCGCCGTGCGAAATATCAAAATGATTGTAGTTGATATCGTGCAAAAACATATTGATACGGCAAAGATTGTATGTAGTAAGATTGATCTCTTGGCCAAAAAATCCCTGCCGCACATTTCCCTTGCCAAGAACCTTAGCAAACTTAAGCAGCAGTGAACCGGAACCACAAGCCGGGTCATATACTTTGTTGACTTCTTTCTTGCCAACCGTAGCTATTTCAGCTAAAAGTTCACTTACTTCTTGAGGCGTAAAGAACTCTCCTCCAGATTTTCCGGCATTTGAAGCATACATTGTCATTAAAAACTCATAGGCATCACCAAACGCGTCAATCGTATTATCAGAATAATCCCCTATCCTAAGACCGCCTATAGATTCTAAAAGTTTAGATAGCCGTTGATTTCTTTTTTCTACAGTATTCCCAAGCTTACTCGAATTCACATCAAGATCATCAAACAGACCTTTGAGGTCATCTTCGCTTTCTGTGCCTCTTGCCGAGCTTTCAATATCACGAAAAATAGCGGCAAGGGTTTCATTAAGATTAGAATTATTGCGCGCGTTTTTTGTTACATTCACAAAAAGCTCACTGGGTAAAATATAAAATCCTTTTTCTTTTACTGTATCAGCACGACCAAATTCAGCTTCTTTATCAGAAAGTACCGCATAATCAAAATCTTTCTTACCCGTACGCCGCTCATCAGCATTGATATAGTTAGTCAAATTCTCACTAATAAAACGATAAAAAAGCATACCAAGCACATATTGCTTAAAATCCCACCCATCTACGCTTCCGCGCAAGTCATTGGCAATCTGCCAAATAGCACGGTGTAATTCTGCCCGTTCTTGTTCTTTGGTTGTATTAATATTATTTGCCATGGTTATTCTCCAACTTTTTACTAGGGATTATAAACTTAATAATATGCAATAATTATACTCCTTTAGTATTAATTGCACAATTTTAAATGAAGCGGGGCTTAGGATTTAGAGTTTTGGCTATGAACCATTAACTACTAGCTATTAGTTTAAATTTCTTATTTTTTATTTATCCCATTCTTCTTCAAAAACTCCACGCCCTTTTTAGTAATACGGTATTTTTGCAAGCGGCTAAGTCTTTGGCTTTGATGGTAATAGTCGGCAAAAAATC
Source organism: Candidatus Omnitrophota bacterium (assembly GCA_043822625.1). Taxonomy (GTDB): domain Bacteria; phylum Omnitrophota; class Gorgyraeia; order DAOVKU01; family DAOVKU01; genus JBDRBQ01. The sequence continues at coordinate 1,946 of JBDRBQ010000101.1, forward strand.
GGCCAGCGGCCGAGTTTCAGAAATAGACCGCTTTTTCTTCATCTCAAGCGTCGTGTAACCTCCGAAAAGAGCTTGGTCACCTTTACTGCGTAACCGCGCGAATCCTTTCCCGTCAATGCCGCGTTCATAGACAATCCCGGACAGTTCCAATTCTGTATCAGCCGGTTTTTCACGCGCCCGCAGACGTTCCACCAACGCGATGCGCTCTTCTAATAATTCCTGCTTTCGGGTTTGAATAGCAAAGTAGCTTTGGGCAAAAGCGATTTGCTCTTTTCTGGGATCCCCGTTTTGAGCTATCAAATAACAGGCATAACGGGTCAACATGAAGTCTTTTATATCTTTTGAAGCCCCCTTGGGCATCGGGATCGTTTTGTTGACGTCAACAAAATGATCGGAAATATTCTGCGCGGAATTCAAACAGGCTATCTTCGCTTTCTCGGTATTCCATTATAACTTTTCTCTAAAAAAATAGAAGCGTCCCCTTTATCCCGTATCCCGTATGCTTCCAGTGTGCGCCCTTAGGAATCTGAAAGCGATGATTCTCAGCAAATTCAGCGAACTTCATGTCTCCGCCGGATTCTTTCAGCGCGTTTTGGTATTCCTCATCATAAACATCACAAATGCGCTTATAAAACAGAAGCGGGAATATGTACTGCTTATAATCTCCGGCATCAATAAGGCCGCACAACAGCGTTGCTACGCCCCATAAATATTTTTCCAATTCCGACTGCGTCATCATTTTAACCCCATTTGGTAAATAAAACTTGCGCAACTCTTTTGTTTGCAATATGTTAGTTTTTATTTACCTTTGCCTGTGGTAAATAAAAAATCTGCCATTTCTCCACTGGGTAACCGATATTTAATATTTCGCTTTGAATTTGAATTTGTCCTCACAAGAAGTCCTTGATCCACCCATTTTTTTAGAAGTTTTGAAACCTTGACTGTATCAGATTTCCCCAGTATTTTCCGCACATCTTCATTAGCTATATATTTGGCTGTTTTACTCAAATAGCTATATACCTTATCCCATTCACTAACACGCACTGTATTCAATAACATGCAACAAACAGAATCCTTGATGATAGGATATGTTATATAAATAGGCGGATATAAATTATGTTTATCCATTTCCGCTCTCATTGCGCGTACACCTTCATTACGATCTAGATTGGGCGGGTCTGGAAAATCCCGCAAATGCTTGACCAATAAGTCATTCCTATACCCTTCAGATCGAACAAATCCTATATTGGACGATGTAATGTTATAAGGAAATAATCCCGCGCTTATAACTTCAACTCTATCTTCATAGATATTAATTTCAATATCCCGTTTCATATAATAGTCCCTATGAATAACTGCATTGGTTATCGCCTCTTTTATCGCCCGTTCAGGAATTCTATATTTATTCACAAATCCGGAAGACGGCAACCTAATACCGGCCCTAAGCAAAGTTAAAACATATTCCTGCGCTTCCTCGATTTGCTTGACTATGGGACCGTCAATTGTTTTTGGCTTACTTATCAAATTTGGCGTTTCACCGATCTTTTCTATTGTCCCTTCATATTGATAAACACGAATCGCGCATTTGGCATCCATGACATTATGGGGATAATAAGCAAACAATAATACTGCCGCGCGTATAGGCTTAAGGTTTCCATGTTCATCTTTTCTACATAAACCCGCGTGAAACAAAATATCCTTCAAGTCTCCTGAATCGATTTTTCTCGCTTTTCTCCATTTTTCAAAATAATCAGTTTTTAAAAGATCAAAATCTACTTCAACCAGCTCACGATCAGCTTTCTGAAAACCGCGGGCATACGAATATTTTATTACCTCATACGGCGTTAGTACTTTATTGCCCTTCTCCAGCCTTATGTATACTTTATTGTTAATCGCGTGAATATGCTCACCTGCTTTAGGTACTTTGAGAATAGCAATTGTTTTTCCGGTTTCGCAATCAATCTGAATTGGCGGCCAAACTACTGTTAGTGGGGGAATAATCCTCTCAATCTCTCTGCTGATAGCGTCATAATTTTCTTTATTTTCTTCAATTCCGCATACACGCTGTAATCCTTTATGTTTCGTTTTCTCGGGATCATCAACACCTAAAATAATAATCCCCCCGTCTGTATTAGTCATCGCTACAATTGTTTCAATAATTTTCGAAACGACTGAAGTCTCCCCCATCCTTTTAAACTCTGTTACACGATCTTCAGTAGGAATTGATAAAATCCAATTTAAAAATTCTTTTTCATTCATAATAGTTTAAACTCCTTAAGTTTCTCTTTCATCTTATCTTCAGCTTTAACCGCGTCATTAAACGCGTTCTTAATAGCCTTTAACGCCTCCTCCACAGAAGGCAAATTGTCCTCAATTTTCTTTTCCACATACAGCGGGATATTCAGATTGAAGTCATTTGTCTCGATATCAACAAGAGGGGCAATTTTCACGTGATCTTGAACATCTTCAACAGATATATTATAACCTATCATGTTTATTAAACAAATAAAAAAACCCAGCTACGATTTGTAACTGGGAATACTTAATCCTTATCCATTTCTCCTCTAAAAATATTATTAGTCCTACCCACTCTACGCTAATTTCCGCGGGAAATCATCCGTCGTGTCGCGGCTTGCGTTTGGCTTTTTGTAGGGGCAATTCAAAGATTGCCCTTTTTTATTACTATCGGGCGATTCGCAAATCGCCCCTACATTTAAAAAACCTGACGGTTTCTCTTTAATATTTCTCTTCCCTCCGCTAAAGTAGTTCCCGTACGCCGATAAGGGGAAACAATCTTTCCCCTTTCACGCCCAAGGCGGACCCGCCTGTATGTCGTCTGCCTGTCGGCAGACAGGTAGGCATAGTTTGTGGCGGGAATATCCTCTTTTGGGTTCTCATCCCCTATTTAACAAATCTATCAAAACTTAACAACACAACCAGAGGCCCACTTGCGTAGTGGGATCTATGTTTTAACACAAGCTAACCTACCTTGTTCTAAGAGGCACCAGGAGACTGGCCCCTTTTGCCTTTTCCTTCTATAGCAAACCTTGCCAAAAGATACGACGTAATAGACTCAGCCCCTTGATTGAGATTAATATTTCTCTCTCCCAATCCGTCATAACAGCCCCCCGAGATCCTGTCATAAACAACTTGTTTCAGACTATTATCGCCTAAAAACCAGTTAAACGCTTCGTACATAAGTTTTTTATAAGAATCCTTTCCGGTTATCAAATGCGCCGTAGCAAGAGCGAAAACCATCGCCGACACATCCTCCGGTTGTTGATCGAAATAGTGGCGCTTTCCAACCTTATGATGCCAACCATCCTGACCTATTGGCATATATATCCCATTAACAAAAGTCTTACCTATCAGGAAATTCAATGTCTTAATGCCTATATCTAAGTATTCACTATTACCGGTATGTTCATGCCCCAAAATAAGAGCCTCCGGCAAAACAGCATTCGAGTAAGTAAGGTAATTCTCAAACCACTGCCATTCTTCAGAAGATACACCCCGATAAAGCGATACTAACCTGTCGCAGTGAGCAACTAACAATTCCTTTAAGTTTTTACCTTCAATCTCCTGATTTTTTTTCAAAAGCATACAAATCCCCTTCGCGCAAAAAGCGGTTGCCCGCGGTGATTCACTCATCTCGTATACTTCCATCCTTCTTTTAAATAAGGAAAAAGCTTTATTTCTTACTCTCTTGGGCAGATAATCAGCGGCAGTAACAACCGCCAATGCCCACAAAGCCCTGCCGTTAGCATCATCAAGATTATCCTTTTTATTAAGCTCGACATCTATTGACCTGTCTGGTCTTACATAATTACAAAATACGTGATCCTCACCTAAAACAAACTCAATGAAACATAAATATACATCTATGCGTTTGAGTAATTCGCTTTTCTGCTTATCAATATTTACCGCCTTTAACGCCCCTCCCAATTCACCATAACATAAACAGGCAACTACCAGCGCGCGCGCATTATCATCAAGAGTATAACCAGACGAAATATCCGGTAAAGACAACCTGGCGAACTGTATGACCCCAAAGTCATCTGTCAGATTAAAAAGGTAATTAAGGTTAATGCGGGGAATTTTTTTGCGTTCGCTTACTTTGGCAATATCACTGGAATACTTTGAGAATAATTTTGAATACTCAATGGCAACATTTTCCCATGTCATATTACGGGTCCTAAAATAAGCGTTCTTTCCAAGCTGCTCTCTTAAGGAGGGGTCTTTTAAAAGCCTGATCATGGCTTCGGCATAAGAACCGGCGTCCCTGAAATTAACCAATATCCCTGCCTCCGAGGTAACGAACTCCCTTGCTTGCGCGAAAGAAGTGGAAATTACCGGCCTTCCCGAACCTAACGCGTAAGAGAGTGTCCCTGAAACGGCCTGATTGGGATCCAGAGAAGTTGAAATGTAGCCATCCGCGGCCCGTAAAAAATGAAGTAACTTTTCCGCGGAAACATACTCATTATAAAAATTCACCTGGGAAGAAAGCCCAAGATCGTGAACCTTTTGGATTAAAAATTTACGATAGTTTTCCCCTTCTTCTTTTATGACATTTGGATGAGTGACCCCCAGAACTATATACAGAATATCCGGATAATCCTTAACAACTTTAGGCAAAGCATCTATTACATATTCAATTCCCTTGCCTCTACTTAGTAATCCGAACGTCAAAAAAATTACCTTCTTTGGAAGACCTAAAACAGACTTAGGTTTTGCGCTGGAGGTATAGGGCATAGAATGGATACCATGCGGAATCATTGAAATTTTTTCCTCTGCTATTTCATATTCACGAATAAGTATCTCTTTTGAGAGATTAGTCATCACCACTAATCCGCTTGCTTTTTCAGCTATAGAACGAACTACCGCTTTAAGCTTAGCTTCAGGCGAAGGCAAAATAGTATGAAAAGTCACAACCGAAGGTTTACTCAACGCCTCTAAGAAAGAAATGATATATGAACCATATTCGCCCGCGAAAATACCAAATTCATGCTGAATATTAACGAGCTTAATCTCTTTCATCGCGTTAATATCTTTAGCAGTCTTAATATATTCCTGTTCAGAATGCTGATCCATTTGAAAAATGACTTTTTTGGGATAGTGGTAACGCGAAATATCATCAGAATTAACCGCGGCTATTCTTGACCCGATAGCAGGTTCAAGCAAATCATCCATTGCGGCCGTAAGATCCGCGGTAAAAGTAGCTATACCGCACTCTCTGGGAGGAAAAGTAGCTAAATAAATAATTTTAAAAGTTTCATTCATTTTTAATAAATAATTTCCATTTATCCCAAAATTTGCAATAGAACCGGTTTTTCAACGACAGTCCCCGCACAAAAACATGCGGACAAATTTATAGGATACCTCGACAAACGCTCGGAAATCTCGTCGAGATTTCCTCGGTCGACCCTTCGGGCAGATTTTGCTATTACAAAATCTGGGATTATGATTTTTTGAGTTCTGTCAAAAGCTCACTCATGTCGACAGATTTAGCCGCTATGAGTTTATCGGCCGCGCCGTAATAAATATACAACCTATTGTCTTGCAACACAGTTCCTGTGGGAAAAACAACATTGTTAACATCTCCGCACTTTTCCCACTCATCAACCGGAGAAAACAATGGCCGTTTCATACGTCCTATAACTTTAGTCGGATCGTCGAGATCCAGTAACGCGGCTGCCGCATGATAAATTCTCCCCTGGCGCGAGTCCTCTACGCCATGATAGATTAAAAGCCATCCATCCTTAGTCTCAATGGGGGGACATCCTCCACCGATATTCCTGCTTTCAAATCTGTATTGTGATTCAAGTAAAATATAACTGCCTAAATCCCTAAGATACTCTCTCCAATAATCATCGGTAAGGTCTTTAAAATCATTAAAATAAATCACCTGAATCCCCGGGAGAATACGGTGAACCAACGCGAATTTATTGTTAATTTTTTTAGGAAAAATAAAAGCATCCTTCTCCCACAACAAAATGTCAGCCCCTTGCCTGTCTTTTATATATGATTCAAAGAAAAAATACTTTTCCCTTACCTTTGAACATCCGAATAGTTTGCCTGCTTCGGCATAAGTAATGCGCGGAGATATTACCCCATGTTTTACGAAATTGATAAGGTCAGTGCTTGTAGCGTAAGCGAAAAGAGCGTTTTTACCGTCATAAGCAGTATAAAAAAGATAATACGTTCCGTCTAAAAAAACTATCCGGGGGTCCTCTACGCCTTCTTTCTCATAATCATATTCAGGGAAAAGCACGGGCTGGTCAAGCCTCTTTACCACCTTATTAGCAACTAATTGACAATAGCCTATTGAAGAAACCATGTCGCCCCGCCTTACACCACGGTAAAACATATGAGTTACGCCATCATCCGTTAGTACGCAGGCGGGATTTAAAACTGCTTGATTATCAAACGCGTTGCGCGAACTCTCAAGTATTATACCTTCATTCTTGACTTCAATCATTTGGTCTCTTTCTTTATTAAATAACGGTTACCCATTCAGATTCCAGAGCCGATCTATTTTATATATAGTTGCATTATAGACTCAATAACACATTATATCAATGATTTTAAAAACTGTTACCACGCTGGATAATGTGATGGGTATATTTGGTATGACTATTCGCGCTATTCTTGCCATGAAAAATTTCTTATCTGCGAACGGAAGATTTTTAACGGGTGGACACATCGGTCCACCCCTACTGATTTACGGGCGGAGACCATGCCTACGGCAGGCAAGCACCCTACGTGTTATCTTTTAAAATCGCTCAGTTCAATCCACCAATCATTGAGGTTCATCTTTTTGGCTAATGTCCATAATTGTTTCGCGCTTTTGGTTTTGAGAAAGGCGGGGGCTTTTTTCATGAATTTTACAGCTTCGGAGAAACCGTGTTCGCTGTATTCTTTTGCCTGAATAAGACATTCTAAAATATCGGCGTCTCTGGCGATAATACTTTCGTTGCTTTGCTGAGTCTTATATTCTTCGCGCGTGCCGCTGAGCTCTTCTTTCATGTCTTTAGGCAAAGCGCTTATCTGCGCGTAAAAAGATTCTGTTTCCGCTTTTTCCGCGTCTATATACAGTTGAGCCATTTTATGTAAATCAGTAATGCGCGCTTCCGGCAGGTCATTAAACAAGGTCATCAATAAAATTTTATACGGCTGGGCTTTTTCCATGCAGGCTAAAACGTATCCTATCACCGCGCACCTGAAACTATGGTCCGCGACCGACTCAACGTTTTTAATGCCTAAAACCGACCAGCCGGAACGATGCACTCTTTTAAGCATGCCGCTTTCGGAAATAAAATTCAACAAATTTTCATTCGCGAATTTCTTCTTTTTCATTTATCTCCTTTACTTAAAGCGCAAAGCGTTATTTACTATTCTTCTGTTTTGTTATTTCATAAGAAAAAATAGCGCAGGCCATACTGACATTGAAAGAAAGTTTAGCACCTCTCATGGGAATATGCGCTTTAATATCAAGCTGTTTTTCAAGTCCATACCGGATGCCTTCTCCCTCCGAACCAAGCACAATCCCCAGAGGAAACGGCATGGAAACTTCGCTTATGTCCTGAGCGTCTTCGGTTACAACCGTTCCTACAATCCAGTAGCCGTTTTCTTTAGCTTTTATCACCGCCGTCGAAAGATTCGGTATAATAGCGACCGGTACGTAATTTTCACCGCCTGAGGCTACATGCAAAACCGTCTCCGTAACTTCGCAGGCGTTATACCCGGGAAGAACTACGGCAAATCCCCCAAAACAGGCTAAAATACGGATAATAACTCCCAGATTATGGGGGTCATTTATCCTGTCTAAAAATATAAGTACCGGCTTTTCTTCGTTCGGTTTTTGAAGAAGGTAATCAAAATAAGTATATTCAAAACCATCTATTTTGGCGACGATGCCCTGCAAATCTTTGGCGTTTTTAACCTTAACCAGACTCTTGGCGGATACCCGTTCTGTCGGAATTTTATTCTTTTTTATCAGCGCCTCTATCTCCGGCATTTTAAAATTATCCTGCATGAAAATTCTTCTTATACTGGCAGGGTTTACTTTCAGCCTTTCATAAACTGAATTTTTACCATATAACGACATTAAATTTTTCTTAGCCACTATCTTTTCTCCTATGTATATAGCCCCCCCCCGCCTGGGAGAGGGAACTCCGAATTAATTTACCGTCTTTTTCATCTAATTAACGGTCACAGCACGCCGTGACCCTACTCTGAATTTCTAACAAAACTAATTTCCATAATCTTATCAAAAACCTCTTTAAAATCCTTCGCCGCGCAATTATAATCCGCTATTTTTGAAAGTTCCTCAGAAGATGAATTAAACGCGATTGAATATCCCGCAGGCTTCATCATGGGTATATCCCCGGCGCTGTCTCCCACGCATATTACCTGGCGCGGCTTAAAATCGAATCGTTTCACTATTTTCCTTAAAACCATGCCTTTCGCGCCATGATTTATGTTTATCTTTACTCCGCCCGTAAGCAGACCTCCTCTGGAATTAAGCCTGTTGGACAAAACGTAATCAAATCCCAGTTCTTCTTTTGCCCTGTCCGCCATATATTGCAATCCCGTGGAAATAGCGGCTAATTTAAATCCCGCTTTTTTAAATTTTTTTATACATGCCACGGCGTTACGCGAATACCGCGCGCGCTTAAAAATTTTTCTTATTCTTTCTTCTTTAATTCCTTTCCAGTGAGCCGCATCGAGTTCGCAAAATTTACGGTAAGTTATTTTGCCGGCAAGAAAATCTTCCTGATAACGAAACGCCTGTTTATCCCATAGCCCGAGTTCTTCGTGAATGTATCTCCATGAACTTATATGTTTTACTATCGTTCCGTCTATATCGAAAATTATAAGTCTATATTTCATTTTCGATATTTTCCGGCAAGCTGTCCGCAGGCTGCCTGTATATCCGAACCTTTCGAGCGGCGTATGGTCGCTTTAATTTTACGGGAAAGAAGTTTATTGCAAAATTTTTCTACTTCTTCCCGCACCGGAGGTTTAAAGTGAAATCCCTGAACAAAACTATAAGGTATTAAATTGACTTTCGCGTTCAGCCTTTTGGCGATTTCCGCCAACTCATTGGCATCTTCCGGAGAATCATTTTTATCCTTTATTAAAATATATTCAAGAGTAATTTCCCTGCCGGTTTTGTCTTTGAATTTTTCACAGGCGCGGATAATTTTTTCAAGGCCGTGTTTTTTATTCGCGGGTACTAATTCGTTTCTGAGCTTATCATCCGCCGCGTGCAGAGAAACGGATAAATTAACCTGCATACCAAGCTTGCTGAGTTTTTCAATACCTTCAATAAGACCACAGGTTGAAATAGTTATTTTTCTCGAACCTGCCCCTATCCCTTTGTCATCATTCATTATTTTGATTGCTTTAACCACATTTTCATAATTATCCAACGGTTCTCCCATTCCCATAAATACGTAGTTTGTTATGCTGTGATTAAAATTGAAACGTAAAAACAATATCTGATTTATGATTTCAGATGGGCTTAAATTGCGGACAAATTTTTTAAGCCCGCTGGCGCAAAAAGCACAGCCAAATTTACATCCCACCTGAGTAGAAAGACAAACCGTTTTTCGCACTTTCGATTTTATCAAAACCGTTTCTATCAAATTGCCGTCGTAAAGTTCGAAAATGAATTTTTCGGTGCCGTCTTTTGATTTTAAATGTTTGAACAGTTTAACGCCGCCGATATAATAATTGAGATTCAGCTTGTCTCTCAGCGGCTTGGGTAAATTTTCCATACCGTCAAAATCATCCGCGGCTTTCTTATAAAGCCAGGAAAATATCTGCTCGGCTCTATAAACAGGTTCCTCAAGATCGGTTATCTCTTTTTTAAGCGCCGGTAAACTAAAATTTTTTATGTCTTTTCTTTGCATATTTGCCTTTAATTGCCTAATTTTTCTTACCTGAAAATCATCAGTGTAATCTGTTTTTATTAATTTATGTGATTTCTATTTTAATTCCGCCAAAAATGATTCGACGCCTTCTTTCAGCGCCTGCCAGTCCGCGTAAGAACGAATGGGCAGTTTTTTATCGCGCTTCCATTCCCCGCCTCTTTTCTTCCAGCGATAAAAACAAATTTGTTTCTTGCCATGGTCTTCAACCAGCACAATCGCCGACCACCATCCAAGGGAATTATTTTTTTTGAGAGTACGGTAGCGCAGTAACGTCAACGGCGCGTGCACGGGGAGTTTATCGTCATCTTTAATATCAGGGTTTTCATCAAAAATAGCTTTGGCACGCCCGGTTTCCTGCCGATTTTCCGATTTTTCCATATTTTCTTCCATAACTGCCTCTCTTCACTATTATAAAACTTTTGATACCCCCTGAAATTATAATTATGCCGTTATTCCCGCAAAAACTCTATCTTTAAATATTTTATCTTTCTTTAAGATATTTATTGTAATACTGCGTCGCTTCTTCGTTTCTGCCGACAAATCTCAACGAGTCCACCAATTTCAATATTACCTCATCCATATTATAACCGTACATTAATAACCGCTTATAAAGCATAATAGCGTTATCATATTTCTTTACCCATAAAAAAATGTCCGCGGCGAATTCGATTAATTCAAAATTATAAGAGTCATCTTCTACTAATTTTTCAAGTATCACTACCGCTTCATCATATTTACCCTGCCAGACCAAAACCTCTGACAAGCGGCGTCTTACAACCGTATTTTTTTTATCCTGAAGCAATATTTCGCGATAAAGTTCCCCTGCTTTGGAATATTCTCCCAAACTATAACGAAAATCCGCCACTTCTTCTATTATATTAACATCCTCAGGATTACTTTCCAGAATAATATCAAGCATTTCACTCGCCGCCGCCTTCATGCCCAATTTTTCGTAGGTACGCAGCAAAAAAGCCGATAGTTCCATGTTTTCAGGCTTCATTTTAAAAGCCGCGATTAAAAGAGGCATGGCTTCTGTGTATCGTTCCTGAGTATAGTATCCGCGTCCCCGCTTGAACATTTTATCGGCGGATTGTGTATCACGAAAAATAACGATAACCAAAAAGATTATGAGCGCTATAAAAAGCGGCACCGCGATTTTCCTGATTAACAGCACAGGGTTTATTTTATTCATATCTCACTTTAGGCGTAACAAGCAGGTACGTGGATGTTTTTTTAAAACCACCCTTTTTCAGCCTGTTTCGCGATGCGATTATTGATTATCGCGGCTTTATCTATATCAGGCAAAAGTTTACGAATCTTTCTGGCGGATATTTTAAGACGCGTGGTTTTATCGGTTACTCCCTCCAGCTTTATCGTAACATTCGATTTTTCGACGACCGCCTTTATGACACCGGTGTCTTTATTTTTTTCTTCCACCGTACCCATTTTTCCCAAAACATCCAAGCTTATATTCCATAACGAATCAAAATCTTTATCGATGTAAGACTGAACCGTATCATCGCTGATGGCCGCTCCTCCCAAAATACCCGCTCCGAGCAAAACCGCCGCGCAACCGCAGAGAGAAAAAATCATTAATACAACCAGCGCTGATTTCAAAAAATTCTTCATTCTTATTTCCTCCCTAAAGCTATTTTTTTTAGATAGTTACTAAATTAGTTCTTGCTGAAAAAAACATCAAGAACTTTAGTTTATACAGTTTTTCAGTATAAACTAAATTAGGATTGGCGGTTTATATAAAAAGATATTCTAAACCGATAAAAGCAGTCAATCTTACCAGTACATCCGTCTCATTGCGCTACTAAACTAAAGTATAGCACTTTGCCCAGATTAAGTCATTAATATTTCTGAAAACATCTTCTTTGAAAAACTTTATTTTCATACCTTACATTAACGCGATGGAAGCGTACCCCACAACTGAAGAATAATCTCCAGAAACTTCCGCGCTTGTCTGATAATTAATCAATCTTGCGCTTTTAAGCCCCATTTTTTTGGCAAAATTCACGGCAACATAACAGGTTGCTGCGCCGCACATACTTATAGAATATTCTTTTACGTTTTGAATAAGCTTTTTATCATCAAGAGCTATTATAGCGTCAATCACTTTTTTGTCTTTTTCTTCCGCCGCCTGCGCCGATTCATAATGAGTCATATCGCTGGAAGCAATGACTATCATTTTTCTTTCCTTTTGGGCTGATATAGCTATGGCATTGGCAATCAATTTTAAATCGTCCAAATTGTGCCCGCCCAACACAATAGGAACTATTTTAATACGCGGATTTATATACTGAAGAAAAGGCACTTGCACCTCGATGGAATGTTCCATACGATGAGCGGTGAAATCGTCTTTCAAAATTTCCGCGTCTTTGGAAATTTGTTCGGCAACGTCTTCGTCTATCTCTACCTTACCCAAAGGCGTCTGCCAAGCGCCGGTTTTCATTAAACTATAATCTTTACCGAGTCCCGTATGATTAGGCCCGAGAATAACCGCGGTTTCTATGTCATCCGGCAATAAAGAATAAAGACCGGCCGCCACTTTTCCTGAATAAATATAGCCGGCATGCGGAACAACCGCCGCCTTCACATCTATTTTAGAAATAGATTCTCTTTTTTCAAAAAAACCTTTCAACATTTCAAGCAAAGAACTTTTATCTGCCGGATAAAATTGACCCGCTACTACCGCTTCTCTAATCATAATATTCTCCTCCTAATTTCACAAACATTAACCTGTTTACCCCGTTAGAGACCTGCCTGCCGGCAGGAAGCCGCCGTCACCGTATACTGTTAGAGGACGAAGTTATCTAACGGGGGTTACTTTCACTCTTCCCGTGTTTTTTCTACAGGCAAAATAAGAACTACCGCCGATTTTTCGTCATCGAAATATTTTTGAGCCGCGTTCTGTACATCCAGAAGTGTTACTTCTTTTATTTTCCGGGTGTATCGTTCATAAAAATCATATCCAAAACCGTAAAGCTCATCCAGTCCGCACACTAACGAAAAAGAACTATTTGTCTCTAAACCGCTTAAAAATTCGCCGATAATCGCGTTTTTCGCTCTTTCAAGCTCTTCTTCCGTAATACCCTCTTTTTTCAAATACGATAATTCTTCTCTCACCGAAACGATAATATCTTCGGTATTTTCCTTAGTAGTGGAAACATAAATCGTATAAAAACCTTCGTCTAAACCGTAAGTATTAAAAGCGCCGAGCATATAAGAAAATCCCTTTTTTTCACGGATTTTCTCATACATTCTTTCTCCCGAACCGGAAAGCGCTTTTGTTAAAATTTCCAGAGCGTATCTTTTATCACTCTCAATGCCGATAGTTTTATAACCAATCATCACCATGGCTTGTTTTTTATCGAGATATTTTACTGCCTTATTTCTTACCGCGTATTCCTTATTATCTAACGAAAGCCGCCGCGAAAAGCTACTCTTTCTCTTAGATAATTCAAGTGAAATACTTTTTAGATACGGCTCGATTATTTCATAATCCGTATCGCCGAATACACTGATAACGATTTTGTCCGGGTCAAGATGTTTATCATAATAATCCATTACATCGCTCTTTTTCAACGTGGTCAAAGATTTCAAGTCTCCCGATTTCGAATGCGCGAAAGGATTTGCCTTCGGATAAAGGGCTTCTTTTAGGGTCAAATATCCCAAATGAAATACGTCCGAATTATCTTGTTCTATCGAAGCCTCAATAATCCGCTTTTGTTTCTCTATCTGATTTTCCTCAAAAGAGAGGCTAAGCATTATTTCCCGCGTTAACAATGCCGCTTCCTCAACATATTCCCGAAGCGCCTCTATCGAAAAACCAAAGGTATTATTACCGCTATAGGCCGAATAAGACGCTCCCCATTTCGATAACAAATCATCTATTTCTTCATTGCTGTGCTTTTGAGTGCCTTCGAAAAACAAGGCCGCGGTCAAGTTTGAAACCCCCCATAAGGGCTCAATTTCATCTTTTAACCCGCCAAGATAGGTTACCCTGAAATTAACAAGAGGCGTGCTTTCATCTTTTCTGAAAACAATCTTTAATCCTCCCGGCAATTCTTTGATAATTGGTTTTCCCTCTTCTAAAAACTTTTTTTCTTCCAAAACTTTTTCTCCGACGGCTTGTTTTCGCGCTTTTTTAGATAAAGTTACTATCGTTAAATTATCATCGTTTAGATATTTCACGGCGGCTTTTTTTACTTCAAGCGGAGTAAGTTTTTTTATTTTTTCCACGTATTTAGCGGAAAAATCAGCATCTCCCGCAAGTGCGTAATTAACAGCCGCGTCCACGGCCAAACCTTCGTTTGTCTCAAGATTTTTATAATAATCCGCTAAAAAAGAATTTTTTGCCGCGCTTAACTGCCTTTTGGATATCTTTTTGCTTTTTAACCGCTCTACTATCTTTTTTAGCGAATATACGACTTGGTCTGTCCTATCTTCGGGACAATCAGCTGTTATAACAAAAAGACCTTTGTGCGGGGGAGTATAATTGTAAGCGTTCACGGAATAAGCAATTCGCTTTCCATCAACCAATTCTCTTTTCATAATCGAATCCGGCGTTCCCGCGCAAATCGCGCTTAACATATCCAATGCGAAGAGATCTTCGTCGAATATATCCACCGAATGATACGCCATAGCTATTTTTGCAATCGGTGTCGGGAATTCAATATTTTTTCTTTTACGAAAAACCTGCGGCGGTTCTTCACTGAATGCCTCTTCGATAATCTTTTTTCTTTCATACTTACCAAAATGTTCTTCGATAGCTTTTTTTGTTTCTTCACCCTGAATATTTCCCGCTACACACAAAACCATATTATTAGGACAATACTGTGATTTATAAAAGTCATAAATTTCATCCCGGGTTAATTCCATCAGTACATTTTTATATCCGATAACAGGAAAACGATAAACACTCCGTTGATAAGCATTCGCGAATAATTCCCGCGATAATCTTTTCCCCGCGTCATCCAACCCCATATTGATTTCATTGGCAATAACCTGTTTTTCTGTTTCAACTTCGGATACGGAAAATATAGAATCAAAGGCCATATCGGACAAAATACCGAGCGCTTCATCTAAATGTTCACTTAAAACACGAAAATGTACCGCGGTATAATCATAAGTGGTATACGCGTTTATATAACCTCCGAAGGCGCTGAACTTGCGGCTTATTTCTTCCCCCTTATATTCACGGTTTGCTTTGAAAAGCATGTGTTCCACCAAATGCGCCATGCCTGTGCCGGCAAATTCAGGAGGTACTGCCGCGCCTGTTTTTATCACTAATACAGCGCTCACTAAAGGTGTTTTGGATTCTTGAGTAAGGATAAACTGAAGGTCATTTTCAAGAGAATAAACCTGATTATGTAAACTGAACTTATTTTCTAAAGAAACTTTTTGGCGGGGTAAAAAATAAACAAATAACAGAATGGCACAAACAACACATAAAATTAAACTTTTTATTTTAAACTTCATTTAAAGCCTTTAATTTATCCGCAGAAATCCCAGGGTTTCAAATCGGGAATGAATGTGGGAAATTATCCGCCTCAGGCGGATGTTTCGACAAACGAAGTTTGGCGAAACGTGAAGAAGCCTCAGGCTTTAGCCCGAGAAGATTCACTTTTAAGAACTTTCCGCCATATTCTCAAGCTTGCCGTAACAAATAAGATTGTCCCCTTCCATCAAAATATCCGCGGCTTTTGGCGCGGGAATTATATGTTTATCCCGCTCGATAGCAAACACTAATATTTCTCTCTGCCTGAAGGTAGATTCAGCTAAGGTTTTATTGATATTCGGAGAATCCGCTTTCAATAAAATCTCGGCTACTCCGAAATTTTGGGCCAAACGAATAACCGCTTCTATTTTTTTTCTCCTGAGCCGCGTGCGCCGTTCAAGCACCGTTTCTACCGATTTTCTGAACTTTCTCATTAAAATCTTATTTGTCGTCAAAGCATAAAAAATTACCAGAACAACTAAAATAATACTTGTCTGCACAAGAAACGGAATAAATTCGTGCTTCGTAAATAACGCGTTTATTATGAAAGACACTAATAACGCCCAAAGAACGAAGCCTATGAAAATCAAAGTCATAATAATGCGGCGGCGCTGAGGGTGAGTAACTACATCTTCTGCTTCTTTGGTAGTAAAACCGGTGCCCGTAAAAGCGGAAAGTGACTGAAACCTCGCGGTCTTAATATCAATCCCCGTCATTTTAAGGGCTATGGCTCCAATTTCAACTACTATCACCAACAGCAAAATAGGTATAACTATTATTAAAATTTCCAAATTTCAGCTCTTCCTGATTTTTACCTCGTTAGAAGATGACGTTCTCTAACGGGTTGTACTTTCATCAATAGTTTCTCTTAGTTTTAGTATTTCTGCTTTTTTGTTCGCGTCTTTTCTTTTCACTTGGTTTTTCGTAATGTTCGCGTTCTTTTAAATAACGCAAAACTCCGTCTTCTTCAAGCTTTTTTTTCAACTTACGTAACGCCTTGTTTAAATCTTCCTGACGGCTAACCTGGACTTTAGCCATATAAAATCATCACCCTTTCTGAATTTAAATTAATCTTTATTATAAGAACAAACTTAACTTATGTCAAGAAAAAGCCCTTTTAGACACCTAATCGACAATAGCCTGATTTATTCGGCTCTATCCACTTCAATAACTTTACCGCCACAAAGGAATAATCTTTTTTAGAAAAGAATTTCTTTTCTTTTTTTGCACCAAAGTCTTTATTTCACTAACAACTTTTTCAGTGGCTTTTCTGCCTATTTCTATGCATCTTTCCGAAGCCGAAAACTGCGCCCAGCTTATATCTCTCACTTCCGGCCGTATAACAAAATCCGCTTCCAACAATTTTACGCGATTCAATTCATACTGAGTAATTAAATCCGACTGGAATATAACTTCCATTCCATTGCTGAAATGACGCGTTTCTATTGACTCGGAAACATCCACCGCAATCACAAAATCCGCTCCGTTTTTTTTACAAACACTGATGGGCGTAAGATTTACAATCCCGCCGTCAACTAAAACGCGTTCGCCTTTATAAACGGGATTAAAAACCCCAGGCACGGCAATGGATGCCAACAACGATTCCTTAAGGCTTCCTTCTGAAATAACAATTTCCTCTCCGGTTCTCAAATCACAGCTTACCGCGTAGAAAGGCAGGCATAAATCTTTAAACGTTTTCTCCTGTACCAATTCTCCTATGCTGTTACCTATTTGAGAAGTATTTATAATCCATTTCTTAACGGCTCTCATGTTCCATAAATACAATTCCTTAACAAAGGTGGTTAACCCTTCAATTAAAATAAATTTCTCTTTGCTCGGAGAAGGTTTTGAAAATTTTTCAAGCTCCATAATTTCTTTACCGTGAACCAATCTCAGCATCTCGGTTTTAACACGTCCTATATTTTTATCTACACTATAAGCCGCTCCAATAATAGCCCCCATGCTGGTACCGGAAATCATATCGATTTTTAAACCGCTTTTTTCTAACACTTCCAACACACCAATATGCGCCATGCCCCTTGTTCCCCCACCGCCTAAAGCTAAACCGATTTTCATTCGCGACTCCTATATTAATACTAAAGACCACAGACTGAAGACCATAACCCATTCGCCTTAGGCGGATGATGTTTTTTTATCGCCGAATAAGATCTTTGATGTTTGGTCTATCAATTATAACATTACGAGTTCTATATCTCCAATGCAGGCTAATTTTTCTTTCACTATAACTACCGCGCCAAAAACATCTTCGGTAAAATTAAATTTCTCTAAAATACCCTGCAGGTTTTCTTCGCTCTTGATACTGTTTCCTATAGAAGTCGCAAAGGCATCGGCTGTACAAGCTGATTTTGCCACCACACAAGCGGCATCGGCTATTCCGAAACTCATTGAATGCCCAATTGTTTTACTGGAAGTACAAATACCCAGAGGAGATTTTTCCGGTTTTATATTCAAAGCTATTTTCCCGCTCAAAACGCTGTTACCGGCATATATTTTAACGAGTCTTTCTTTCTGTGAAGCAAAATAAATATCCCCCCCGTTTTCAACAATAACCTCTTTACTTTTCTTGCTTAAAGCGCCTCCCAAATAATCCGCTATCACTCCGGCTACAGCCGCCATAGGACCTACACCGGCTTTCAAAGAAGCCCTTTGCATATCCTGAATTATCTTTGGAGCGTTACAATCGACATTTACCGGTTTAAGGCTTTTAAAAAATGAAAAGTTCAACTGTATATATTTTCGTATTTCATATCTAAGCCGGCGAACGAATCTATAAGCAAGCTCTGAAAAATCAGTTTCGGTAAATATCAAAATATCGGTTTCATCGATATTAACTCTAAACTTAATAAGCCCCTTCGCGTTTACACTATCACGATAAAATCTATCTTCGAACATATTCGCCTATTCCACAGATTCAAAAGATATCGGAATTTGAAAAACCATTTCTTTTAGAGCAAGCTCTTTAGGAAAAGATTTAAAAGGAGCCGCGTCCTGCACGGATTTAACCGCTCTATTACGAAGCAAAACATCATTAATACTTAAATCTTCCCTAACAAAAACATCTTTCAACGTCCCATCACATAAAAGTTTAAATTCTACTATAACTTCCCCTTTCCGGGGGAGATTAATCCCTGCGTAAGAAATAGTCTCTTTTATTGTCTGCCGCAGATACTGTCTATAATTATAAAATTCCGATAAATCACACAAAAAATCATCATTACAAATTGCTTTGTTTCCTGTATTTTTTACCTCAATTTTATCTTTACTTTCTTTAACCGGTTCTTCTTTATGTTTGTCTTCTACTTTTTTAAAATATTCTTTTTGGACAGGTACATTTTTCTTAACCACTTCTAGATTGTTATCTTTAGGCGATTTTTTTGTAGTAACATCCATTTTAGCAACGCCGGCCGCGAAAATTTTCTCTTCGCTATAAACCGTAGTAACCTCTTTATATGCCGGCGCGGGAGAAAATCCAGGAATTTTCAAAAAAAATAAAGCGTGCGACACAATGGAAACCCCGCACGCGATTCCAAAAATTTTATTACTAAAAACAGATTTATTCATTTTATTAAAAAATTTATAGTTTTCATAATTAAGTAGTTATTTTTTCTTTTACGGGATATTTACCACAATTAAATTTTTCACCTTCAGGACAAAATCCAAGACTTTCGCATTTCGCGCCGGCATTTTCAAAAATAACATTTAAACGCTCCTTACAGATTTCAAGCATTTTATCCGCCAACGCCCTTATTTCCCACTGGGCCCTGGAACAACATCTCTGTTTAAAAAAATGTAGTAACTGCCGACAGTTCATGGTCACTACTATTTTAGTTTCCGCGGCCTGCGGCAAAACATATCTGGCATCTTCATTGGCTTTCTCGCCAACCGTTCCTTTTTCTTTAAACCTGTCTATGAAAAATTTATAGCTTTTTTGAATTTCATCCATAATTCTCACAAATTCCGCGCAAGCAATTTCATCTTTTTTAATTGAAGGCGGAATTACATAATCGAAATTATCTTCTTTGACATAACGCTGGCTTTGCTGAGAATAAGAAGCGATTCTATGCCTTACTAATTGATGCGTCGAGGCGCGCGAAACGCCTTCTATCGCGAAAGTAAATTTAACGTGTTCCAGAGGGCTTTCGTGCCCTGAAGCAACGATTTTTTTCACAAAACTTTCCTGCTTTTTAACATCGCCTCTTATTTTGTCTATAATGTCTCCCGCGAATTCAGGAGAATAGCATTGGCGGCAGGCGGCATAAATAATCGGCAGCGCGTTTTCCGAAACATCCAATAATTTTACTTTAACTTTAGCCTCTAACATTTTTTATCCCTCCGGGTTAAAAACTCAAATTAAAAATCAATACCCTCTCTGCCGCAAATACCTTTAGTGACATGAATCAGTCCGCTGTCTTTCACTCTTAATCCTATTCCCGCTAAAAACCGTTCGTTATGCCCGTCGTTAATGTAGTCAATAAAGTTACTATAACACCCGCTATCATTACTCCTAAAAGTATAGCACAAAAAGCCACGCGAACGGGAATTTTAAAAAGAACCGCCGCGATACAGCCTGTCCACGCTCCGGTAACAGGCAACGGCACGCAGACAAACAGCATAAGTCCAAGAGCTTCAAACCGCTCGACAAGTTTCGCTTTTTTACGCGTGCGCGCGAAAAGCCAGTCAAAAAATTTAGCCCATACTTTAAAAGTTCTTAACTTATTGGAAAGAGGTTCAAGCAACAGCAAAAGTGGGATTACCGGTACCATATTTCCAGCGACCGCGATGAAATAAGTTTTTAAAAGCGGCAAGTGCATTTTTAAAAGCCCCACCGGAATAGCTCCTCTTAATTCCGAAATTGGCAGAAAAGACATTATAAACACAATGCTTTCGGGAGAAAGAGCTTTATTTATTAAAGTTTTATAAATTGTTTCTATCATCTTTAAAATACCAGCCGAACTCTCCTATTAAAGGCACAAATACACAACCGCAAATATTCTCCTTTTCCAATTTTCCTTTGATTTTTCGCGCGCGAATCAAACTTTGGCCAAACATTTCTCCGACGGGAATAATCATCCTGCCTTCTTCAATAAGCTGTTCAATCAAAGGTAAAGGCAAAGAAGGCGCGGCCGCGGTTACGATAACGCCATGATACGGAGCGTTTTCTGTCCAGCCACGGCTGCCGTCTCCTGTTTTAAAAAATATATTTTCGTATCCAAGCTTATTCAAAATTACCTGAGCACCTTCGCTCAAATCAGGAAATCTTTCTACCGTAAAAACTTTTCGCGCGATTTCAGCCAGAATAGCCGTTTGATAACCAGAACCCGTGCCTATTTCAAGAACACAGTCTTCTTTTTTTAACTCCAAGGCCTGCGTCATCAATGCTACCATAAAAGGCTGTGAAATAGTTTGTCCATTTCCTATGGGTAAAGGATAATCCTGATACGCGTCCGCGCGGCAATTCAAAGGAATGAATTCCTCCCTCGGAACTTTTTCGAATGCTTTTAAAACCAGCGGATTGTTTATGCCGCGGGGAATCAACTGCGTCAACACCATTTTCCGCCGTTCTTTTTCGAAATTCATTTTTTTAATATCAGCATTCTCATTAATAAATTCACAAACCTAACGGTATCTTTTAAAGGATTAATTTTA
>JBDRBQ010000102.1:0-15609 GCA_043822625.1 Candidatus Omnitrophota bacterium
TTATAGGATAACTGTGCCCATTTTTCAGTAATTACCTCGCTGCCCTGTGACTCTTTCTCTATCTTTACTTTTTTGAAAACCGCTTCCTCTCTTTGCTCCTCCAATTACCTGATGAAACCTCATTTTGCAGAATTCTAAATAGTTAATAGTAGTTAGTAAATAGTCAATAGTTTAAGAACGAAAAACGTAAAAGGCAAAATCACAATTAAAAACCGTAGCGGCAAAGCGAAGTTTTGCTTAATATTGCAAAGCTTTTGCTCTGTAGCCACAAAAAACTACAAATTCTTTTACTTTCGCGTTTTTACTTTTTAGTTTTTTTCTATTCACTATTCACTGTCAACTATCCACTATCTAATAAATCGTCTCGGGTCCGTAATCTTTCCTGTTATACTCGATGCCGCTACTGTGGCCGGTGATGCTAAATAAATAAAAGCGTTGGGATTCCCCATTCTGCCCTTGAAATTCCTGTTAGCCGTGGAAACAACAACTTCTCCGTCGGCTGGAACGCCTTCATGCGTCCCTACGCACGGACCACATCCGGGTGCTACTACCACCGCCCCGCTTTCTACCAAAGTGGATATAATCCCTTTTCGCATCGCTTCCAGATAAACTAATCTCGAAGCCGGCGCGACAATTAACTTAACCTGAGAATTAACGGTTTTTCCTTTTAAAATAGTGGCGGCAATGGTTAAGTCTTCTAACCGTCCGTTAGTGCAAGTACCCAAAAAAGCCTGATTTATAACTTTTCCTTCTAATTCGGAAATAACACTTACATTGTCAACCGTATGCGGCTTGGCTAATATCGGTTCCATTGTTGAGACGTCAAACTCCACTTCCCTTACATATTTCGCGTCTTTATCCGCGTAAACCGGATTATATTTTTTGCGGTTGAATTTTTTCAACCATGCCTCTGTCTTTTTATCAGGGGGAAATATAGCGGCTTTAGCTCCCATTTCCACTCCCATATTAGCCATGGTAAATCTGGCTTCAATCGACAAATTATCTACCGCTTCCCCGTAAAATTCAGCTGTCTGGTAAGTACAGCCGTCAGCGCCGAGCTTTCCTATAACATGAAGAATTATATCTTTTGAAAAAACACCTTTCGGTAATTTTCCTTTTAATACGATTTTTACCGACTCAGGCACTTTAAACCAATTTTTCCCGCTAGCCAGTGTAACCGCCAAATCAGTCGAACCCATACCGGTAGAAAATGCCCCAAGCGCTCCGTAAGTACAGGTATGGCTATCCGCTCCTATAATCAGGTCTCCACTCGTAACGTGTCCGTTTTCAGGAACTATCTGATGGCAAACTCCGCAACCAACGTCATAAAAACCCACTTTATATTTACCGGCAAAATCTCTCATGCGCCGGTGAATTCTGGAAACACCGGCATTCGGACTGGGGGCGCTGTGATCTATTATCATGGCAAACTTGTCTTTATCAAACACATCTTTAGAGCCCAATTTTTCAAAAGACTCTATAATCAAAAGACTCGTACCATCCTGCCCAAAACAAAAATCCACACCGCAAATCGCGAGATCCCCCGCTTTTAAAGATTTTCCCGCGTGATTACTTAAAATTTTTTCAGATATTGTTTGTACTGTCATTTTTAATCCATTCTCCGTTTTTAATTTTTATTCTCGCGTTTAAGCCAATTTTTTATTTTCTCAACGCCTTCTTTTATATCGTCTAAACTGCACGCGAAACTGATTCTTATAAAATCATCACACCCGAAAGCTCCTCCGGGAATAACCGCTACACCCGCTTCATCCAAAAGTTTTTTACAAAAAGTAACGCTGTCCATACCCGTGGCGGAAATATCGCAAAAGGCGTAAAAAGTTCCCCGCGGTTTTTCCACTTTTATCATATCGCCGTTTAAGTTCTCTACCAAATAATCCCGGCGCCTTTTAAATTCTTTAACTATACCTTCTATAAAAGACTGGTCCGAATCTATGGCAGCCTGTGCCGCTTTTTGCGAAATGGAACACGGATTCGACGTAGAATGACTCTGTAGATTCGATGCCGCTTTTACTATCGGCAAAGCTGCCGCCAAATATCCTATTCTCCAACCGGTCATCGAATAGGTTTTAGAGACACCGTTTACCAGAATAGTTAAATCTTTTATTTTATCGCCAAAAGAAGCAATTGAATGAAATTCGGCATCGTCGTATATGATTTTTTCATAAATATCATCGCTGATAACCAGAATGTTTTTATCGACGATTACTTCGGCTAAACCGGCTAATTCTTCTTTTGAATAAAGACTGCCGGTGGGATTGGAAGGACTGTTTAAAATAAGCAGTTTAGTTTTTTTGCCGATGGCTTTCTTTAAGTCGTCTTTCGTTATTTTAAAATTGTTTTCTTTGGTAGTTTCCATAAATTTGATTTTGCCGCCGGCAATCTTTACCATCTCTGGATAACTTACCCAATATGGGCTGGGAATTAAAACTTCGTCATCCTTATCAATCACGGTCATTATGGCATTGAATAACGAATGTTTCGCCCCACAGCTTATCAAAATTTGAGAAGGCGCATAAGATAACCCGTTTTCAGACTTTAGCTTACGACAAACAGCCTCTTTTAATTCCGGCATACCGGAAGCAGGCGTGTATCTGGTAAAATTATTATGAATCGCTTTTATGGCGGCTTCTTTCACATGTTCAGGCGTTGGAAAATCCGGTTCGCCGGCCGCGAAACTAACAATTCTTTTCCCTTCTTTAGCCATCTTTTTAGCTGAAGCTGTAATTTCAAGAGTTACCGATGGTAAAATACAAGCCAATTTTTCCGATATCATTTTAATTCACTCCCCTGATTATTTCCTTTCGGCAGATTATTCTGTTTAATATTCCTGTTCCATTAATATTTCTTTTTCTCTTTTGTTCTTTATTTTAGAAACGATTTCTCTTACCATTTCTTCTATTTCGCGGCCTTCTTTGTCTTCGACAATCTTACCTTGCGCGTTTAAGACATGGGGGGTTATAAAAACCATCAACTCTTTTTTTACGTTTTCTTCATCCGTACTCCTAAAAGCAAGTCCGAGAATAGGAATGTCCCCAAAGAAAGGAACTTTTTTTACGGTTTTCTTCTTATCCTGTTTTACAAGCCCGCCCAAAACCACCGTTTCTCCATTTTTCACGGTAAGTGTCGTGTCGGCCTGAGTAGTATCAACAGCCAAAGAATTATTGGCCTCGGCTACCCTGCGGGCAGTGCTTACTTCAGGATGTATCTGCATGGTAATATGATTATCTTCTCCTATCTTGGGAGTAACAATCAATTTAATTCCAACGTCGATAAAATTAGTGGATTCACTGATAAAACCGGTTACAGGGTCTTCGCTGGTAACTACATAAGGTTCGCTGCTTCCAACCAAAATACTCGCTTCCTGTCCGTCTAAAACCGTAATTTTGGGGCTTGATAAAACATCGGTATCCACCCGTGAGGCCAACATTTCAAGCGTAGCCGTATAATCATCCAGCGACAATGTGCCTACTTTAAAAATACCTCCGCTGGTCAAGCCAAGGCTAAAATCTCCTTTTAAATCCGCGCCACTGATGGGCTCATGACTTTTTAAAGTTTCCGGCGCCTGATATTCCCAGTTAACGCCTAACTGAAACGAATCATCTACCGTTACTTCTATCATCTTGGCTTCTATTTGCACCTGTTTATTCTGCCTGTCCCATTTTTTAATCAACAGTTTTATTTCTTTTTGAACAGCAGGCAGGGCTTTTACGATAACACTATTTGTCCTGGTATCCACCATAATTTCGCCTTCTGTTTTCGGAATAAACTGATTAAGTTTATTTTGAATTTCGGTAGGATCGGCATAACTTAATTCAAAAACACATAATTCTATTTCTCGATCTAATTCTTTTATCATGTCTTCTATCTGTTCAAGGATTTCCGGCGTATCGGAAACTATAAGCTGATTAGTTTTCGCGTTCATTTCTATCTTTCCACGATTGCTTTTTGCCGTCAAAAGCAGAGGCTTCAAATCGGTTACTTTCGCGTATTCAGGAGAATAAACTTTCGTCGTAAGTTCAGCGAATCTATCCTCCTGCTGAAGGTCCTGATAAGTATATATCTTAATTATATTTCCATCCTTAACATATTTACAATTATTAACATCAAGTATGGCATTAAGCGCGTCTTCCACCGGTACATCTTTTAATTTTACCGTTATGGTTCCCCTTACGTTTTTAGAAGCCACTATGTTAAGCCCGCTTTGATCGGCAATAAGCCTGAGAACGTCCTCTAAATTTATGCTCTTAACATCAAGTGAAATTAGAGTCGTTACCTGCTGACTTTCAGCCGGCAAAGACACCTCATCGGCGCTTACGGCATTCCTAAACACGAATAAACCGAAAGATATAAATAAAAAAACCACTGTAAGTAATTTAAATTTCTTCATCATCATAATCCTAATTCAAGCGTTCTGCCTTCTTTTTCTAAAATTACTTTGTTGGGCAAAACATCTTTAACAAGAAACCCATCCATATTTTCTCCGCCGCTGCAATAAAAAGTTTTCCCGGTTTGGGTATCTTTAATCAGAGCCTTGGATACTCCGTCGCTGGAAATAACTCCCACCAATTCATATTTGGATAATTCTTTTCGCAAATCCATCAACACATCGTTTTCCGACTTCTCCGCGACAGGTATTTTTTCTTTTACTATTGTTTTAAAAAGCTCCTTGCCTTTAAATATATTTAAATAATAATCCAGTTTTTTTTCGGGTACTTTTATTTTATATTCCAGTTTTTTTTGCGTCCATTCCTCAGGAACCAACAATCTTTCCCGTTTATCCGCTGTATCTCCGCGGTAATAACGGTATATATTCAAAGCAAAAAACGCGATACCCGCCGCGATTAAAATAAAAAGAACGAAGTAAATACCTTTACTTTTCATCTTCCGCCTCATCCAAAACCATTCTTTCGAGGTTTAATTTAAACTGAAGTATATCTTCTTCCCTGTTTGAATAGTTAATCTGAACTTGTTTTAAACCAATCACTTGCGAACTTTGAGGCAGATTATATAAAAAAGAAACTAACGCTGTTATCTCCCCCTCGGCTTCTATGGCCACCATATATTTTTTATACTTATCAACCTTCAAAACAGAAATGGGTTTTAGAGTGGTTATATAAATATTACTGCGCCTTGAGATAAGCTCAACTTCTTTCATGAAAAGCGCGAATCTTTCTTCGTCTGAACCAGTCTGCGAAATAAGAGGTGCTAATTCAGCGTACATGTTTTCCGCTGAATCCCTGTAAAGCAAACTCTTTTTTAATTTAAAAAAATGTGCCTCTTTTTCTCTGACTTCTTCGGTAATACCCTTATAATTTCGCGCGAACGGTTCAATTATAATTATATAACTTAAAGCAACTATAATGATTATACAACAGGCGATAAGCAAATTCAATTCTCTTTTTCTTAAGTTAACGAATTTAACCATTTTTATCTAAAACTCCTGCTTTTTCACGAAAAAAGCCAGCTCAAAATCTATTATTTCCTGCGTTTTTAAGCGCCTTTTGACGGTATATTTCAATTCTACATTTTCAAAAAGAGGAGCCCCTTCAAGATTATCTACAAATCCGATAATATTATCCAATCCCCCAGACTGCCCCTTGATAACCGCCAAATTCTTCGGCGTTAACGTAAAAGAATTAAAAAAGATGCCGGACTGAGTTACTTTATAAAGCTCCGCCAGCACTTCCAGTGAATACAATGTTTCCACCTGTTGAGCCAAAATACCTTCAACTACGTCTATTTTTCGCTGAATTTTAAGCGCGTCTCCTTCGATTTTTTTAATCCGGGCATCTATATTACTCAATTCCCTTTCTTTTGCTTTGAAATCAAAGAGAAAACCCAATGCCGTAAATAGAATAACGATAATACTCATAAGAGTCATCTTAATCAAATTCCATCTTTTCAAAAGAATGCTCTGCTTTTCCTGTATCCACATAGGTAATAAATTTATTTTAGTATCCCTTTCATCAGAACTAAAAGCCAGACTCTTTAATAAATTCTCATCTTCTTTCACGCTTATTTCAAGTTCGGCTTGATCGGAAATCAAATCTTTCAAAACCGGCAAATCGCTCCTTCTGCCCCACAATATTATAAACGACAGATTTTCTGCCGGATATTTATGAGCAAAAAAAGAAATGGATTTTCTAACTTCCGCCGCGAAGTTTTCTTCAAAATTATCCCCATAAAGCACAACGCCCCGAGAAAGAAGGATTTCTCCTTTCTTTATAAAAACGAAATCGATGTTTTCACTTTCCAAATCTATCAACAAAACCGGTTTTTCATAAAAAGGTTCTTTCTTATAAAGCATTTTGAATCTGCTCAACAAAACATTACTACTCAAATCTATTTTCGATACTTTAATAGACGCCAGACTGAATATTTCCACTATATTATCGATTATTTCTTTTTGAAGAATAATAGCCTTCACGCGCGAATAACCTTCCATGAAAGAAGGATAAACCATATTTTGCACAATCATATCTTCCAGCCTGTACGGCAGAGAATCCTGAAGCTGAAAATCGACCATTTGGCTGATTTCGCTTAGATTCGTGCTGGGTAATTCTAAATTTTTAATAGTAACTAAGGCTCTGGATACCACTACCGAAAAGTCTCTTTTAAGTTCTATTTTGTTCTGACGGCAGGCGGATTCCACGGTTTTAGCGACAGTTTCATTGTCGGTCGAATGCAAAATATTACTGACAAAAGACTGCTGATAAAATTTTTCTTTTTTTAAAGAAAAAACAGCCGCTTCAAAAAAATCTTTGGTTATCAATATGGTATTTACGGTTTTTTTCATCTTCATTGTTCCAGCCACCGGATTATTTCGACCGATTTCGCTTCCACGTCTTTTTTCAAAACAACGCGAAAAGATTTAGCTATTTTATTTTTCCCATCTTCGATTCTGATTTTTACAGTATAAAAAGAAGACGTGGTTTTTAAAAACTTATTTAAAATCTGCAATTCATTAAGACTTATCCCTCCGGTATCTTTAAGCGTTTCCATATCTTCTATGGGTTGATTTCTTCTTAAAGAAAGAATCGCGTCCACAGCGCTTTCCGACAAACCCGGAACCGACTTAAGCACGGCTTCCCGAATGGTATTTATGTTTATTTTATCATGCTTTTGAACCGTTACCAAATCTAAAATATCGGGCTCGTCTAAAACTAAATTACGATTTTTTATGTTTTCCAGCGAAAGCATTTCTTCCTTGACGAAAAAAGGCCTTTTTTCTAGAATCTCATCCCTGAGACTTTGAGATACAAAATCGATATTACTAAGCCACGCCTCAGTAACATTATTGATATCTAATTTTCCATCCTCGTCTTCTACCAATATTTTTAAACTACCTCCGCCGTCCAAATCCACTTCTTCTCTCAGCGACCAGTCTTCTTCGAAGCTGTCATAATCATTACTATCCCGCGCGATAAGCGGCATAATCCGGTTTAATTTCGATTTTGCCAAATAAACAATTTCCTCATTAGCCGCGAAGTAACCGGCAAGCTTGTTTTCGATTCTTACCCGGTAAGCCAGCCCCATGCCCAAAAGGCTGAAAGTCGTCAGCACCATGAGTACAAAAATTAAAATTATGCCTTCTTGTCTTTTTTTCAATGTTTTCTATTACCACCTATATTTTTAAAAACAATATTTTATTTTTTCATAATAATCTTTTTGCCCGCGGGAATAGAAATCGTGTCTTCGAATTGATAGCCGGCCTCTTCCTCTTTTTCTCCCGCGAAATAAAAAACGACTTTAATTGCCGCCGGATATTCCCCTTCCGCTTCCCAACTATCCTGCCATTCTTTATCTATGTCTAAATATTTAAATTCTACTTTTTTAAGCAGGGAAGCTAAATGATAAACGCGTCCTTCCAAAAAAGAAATTTTTTTCTCGATTTCTTCAGTATCTGTTTCCGCTTTTTCGAAAACCATTTTTTGAATATAACGTAAAAACCCCCGTCCCTGCTGATAATAAGTTATTTTATATAAACCATCCGGCTTATAACTAATAAACGATAATGAATCAGCCCCTCCTTCGAAAGCCGTAACGTCTAAGGCTTCATCATAAAAAAAACTCCTCAAATCTTTTTCCGATTCTCTTACGCAAATCCTGAGCTCCTGAAAAACTTCGAAGTTATTTTTTGCCCTATCGGCGGCCTTAAGCCCAACGCTAACCGTGAAATACAAACTGCCGCTGATTATGGAAAAAATCAAAAGCGCCAGTAAAATTTCCACTAGAGTAAACCCCGTTAGAAAACTTCGTCCTCTAACGGTTCGCGTCAATGGCGGCTTTAAAAGGGGTAACGGTTCAGCGTTTAGAATTATCTGACCTAACTTACTCATAAAGCCTCACCAAAAACCTCTTTTATAAATTCTTTAACGTACAAATTCGACAGAAGCACCTCATATTCTTTCTCATGTTCCCGCCATCCTACTCTTACATTTATCATCTCCGATTCTTCGCCTTCTTCGTTATCAAAAGGCTCCCGTTCTGCCGCCCATCTAAAAAAACCAAACTGCTTCAACTCTTCTCCCTTCGATTCTTCTATAACGCCACTCTCGATTTCCTGTTGGATATTACCGGCTAAAAGAAAGGCAAAGGTATAACATTGAGCGTGTTTCTGAGCCCTCAAGGAAAAGCTGAACGCGCTGACTACCGCGATGATTCCGCAGGATAATATAATCAACGCCAAAACAACTTCCAACAAAAGAAACCCTTTTTGGTTATTAGACTTCAAAAGATTATTCAGGCAAAATTTCTTCTTCACCGACACTTATTTCTCCCGAAAGGTTGGTTTGAATAGCAATTTTTTCTCCCCCGCAACCGGCTAAAACTATTTCGGCTTCATCCATGCTTCCGTCGAGATAAAAATAAACCGAAGTTTCTTCCTCGTCCCGGACATCATCATGTTTAATAACCAGCGATTCTATTTTTAAATTAGCAGTCAACTTTTTTTTAGAAAGCAACGACGTTTTAACTTCCTGAAATTTATTTGCCTCTTCTTCAATTTGTACCGATACCGAGTAAGCGGTATTTTCCAGATCAAAATCAAGGCGGTAAATTTTGCCTTCCAGAACAGCTTTATTTTGCAGATATTTCATTATCGAAATGATACTTTTGGCAGTATCGGTAAGTTGGAGATTTTTGAAAGACTTTGTTGAAAGCGGAACAAAAACAGCCAAAATTATACTCAAAATCAAAAGGGCCATTAAGAGTTCTATTAAAGTAAACGCCTGTTTGTTCCTTATATTTATTCTCATTCTTCCCAATTCGTTACGTCGTCCCCGCCGCCGTCGGCGCCGTCCGGTCCGTAAGAATATAAATCATAATCGTCATTATGGATACCGGGGCTGACGTAAATATAAAGATTTCCCCACGGATCAATCGTCTTTTTTTTGATGTACGGACCTCTCCAATTTTGCGGCGCGGGCGAAGAAGAAGGCTTTGTTTTCAGAGCCTCTATGCCCTGATCAGTGCCGGGATAAAACCCGTTGTCCATTTCATATAAATCAAGCGCTACGGCAAGATTATTATTGACAGCCGCTTTGGCGGCGGCAATTTTAGCTTCTTTCGCCCTGCCCACAAAACGCGGTATAACTACAGCACCCAGCACACCAATGATAATTACCACCAGCATCAATTCAATTAACGTAAAACCTCTATTATTCTTTTTCACAATTTTCTCCTTTTTAAGTCCATATTATACTTCGCTTAGAGTTCACAGCTCGAACAACATATATATATTAAAAACAAAAAACGTTTTTTTATCTGATGTGCCTGCCCCCGCATAGGCGGAGGAACTCATAACTCCGAACTATTTCAATAACGCGCTGATATCGAAAATCGGCAATAACATCGAAAGCACGATAAACATTACCATAATCGCTAAAATCAATATTAAAACCGGTTCCAATATAGACATAAACATTTTTATTCTTACCTGTGATTCTTTTTCATAAGAGTCGGAGATATCGAGCAGTATTTGTTCAAATCCGGCAGTTTCTTCACCCACGGCAATCAAATCGCTTACCGACGGAGGGAAAAGTTTCCCTTCTCTCATAAGATTAGAAAATTTCCTGCCTCTTTCTATCCCCTCCAAAAAACATTTCGTTTCATTAACAAAAAGCTTATTTTCAATTGTCTGGGAAGTAATCTTTAAAGCTTCCAGTATAGGAACACCGTTTTTTAACAGAGTGCCGAATATCCTCGTGAATCTTGAAATTTCGATTTCCTTAAAAACTTCTCCCACAAGAGGTATTTTTAATCTGTACTTATCGAACAAAAAGGCGCCTTTTTCACCGGTAGAAAATTTTTTCACCACTATCACTATAATAACCACCGCCGTCAAAATAGCCGGCCAGAAAGTATTAAAGAAATGGCTTGTGTTCAGCAATATTCTCGTAGGCAAGGGCAACAAATAGCCTAACTCCTCGAACATCTCGGAAAATTTGGGAATAATAAAAGTCAATAAAACAAAAACAATCAACAGACTTATTATTATAAGCAACACAGGATAAGCCAGAGCGCCCCTGATTTGATTTTTTAAATCCTGTTCTCTTTCTCTTATTTCGACCAGCCGCTCAAGAACTTCCTCTAACAATCCACCGGCTTCTCCGGCTCTAATCATATTTATAAAAAATGGGGAGAATACTTTGGAATACTTGTTTAACGCCTCATAAAACCCTTTTCCTTTTTTAATTTGGGATTCAACGTCCTCAATAATAGCCCGCAGGTATTTATTATTGGTTTGTTTAGTTAAAGAATTCAGAGCCTTTGCCAGAGGCAGACCGGAACGAACCAAATTAGCCAGCTGCCTCACGAATATATTTACATCCTGAAAACTTACTTTTTTAAAAAAAACAAGCGACGAAAGATGAAAAATATCCGCCCCTTTTTTCCGGACAGAAAACGGAAAAAGACCTTTTTTCTTCAACCTTGAAACGGCGCTATTTATGTCTTCGGCCTCTATTTCTCCGATAACCGTTTTTTGGGGAGTTTGTTTAGCTTTATAAATAAAAACCGGCATAATTCATTCTTTCCTAATTAAAGCATAGAACAGAGCTAAAAATAAATCATTCGACTCATCCACGGATTAATCCTTCGACTATGCTCAGGATGAAATGCCCAGCGGCGTGTGGTGACTATCCGCCATACACTAATAAGTTTTAATCCAACACATCCTGTTGGGTAACTCTTAATACCTCTTCAGGCGTGGTTAACCCTTTTATAATCTTAATAAGGCCGTCCTGACGCAGGGTTTTCATCTTTTTAGCCACTGCTTTTTGTTTTATTATATTCGACGGTTTGCGTTCCATAATTAAACGCCGCATATCGTCATCCACAAGTAATATTTCATAAATACCGGTCCGGCCTTTATAACCGCTGAATTTACAGGCGGCACATCCTTTACCTCTATAAAATTTGGACGGCTTTGTTTTAACAAACTGATCAGAAAGCAAATCTTTTATTACTTCTTTATCGGGAACATATTCTTCTTTACAAAACTCACAAATTATCCTAACCAATCGCTGAGCGACAATACAATCAACAGAAGAAGTAACCAGGAACGGTTCTATTCCCATATCCAAAAGACGCGTAACCGCTCCCGCCGCGTCATTGGTATGCAAAGTAGAAAAAACAAGGTGTCCGGTCAAAGCCGTTCTAATGGCAAGCTCCACCGTCTCCAAATCTCTAATTTCTCCCACCATCATTACATCAGGGTCGTGCCTCAGCATAGAACGCAGACCAGTCGCGAAAGTAAAACCGATTTTCGGCTGAACCTGCATCTGAGTTACACCTTTGAGCTGGTATTCTATCGGGTCTTCTATAGTTAAAATTTTCTTATCCGTCGAATTGATTTTATTTAACGCCGCGTAAAGAGTAGTTGTTTTCCCGCTTCCGGTAGGCCCTGTTACTAATATTATACCGTGGGGGCGGTGTATTATTGAATTTATAATATCACAGTCTTCTTTTTCAAGACCAAGACTTTCCATTCCCAAAAGTATCGTACCCCGAGTCAAAATTCTGATATTAACACTTTCTCCCAGCGGAGTCGGCAAAATAGATACTCTTAAATCAAATTCCTTTCCGCCGACCTTTACTTTAATCCTGCCGTCCTGAGGCAGTCTCTTCTCCGCAATATCCAGATTAGCCATTACTTTGATACGCGAAACTATGGAAAGCTCAAAGTGCTTAATAGTGGCCGGCACCGCCATATCATAAAGAATACCGTCTATACGGTATCTGATTTTAAATTCATTTTCATAAGGCTCAAAGTGAATATCCGTAGCCCTGTCGGTTATGGACTGAACCAAAATCTGATTAACGAATTTTATGGCCGAAGGGTCTATATTTTCGTCCCTGATATCATCTTCCCCTCTTTGTTCCTTACCTAAAATTTCAAGCTCCTGATCTTCTATAATCATTCTCTCGACGGTATCGGCGCCTATGCCGTAATATTTTCTCACAGACTGATTAATGTCATTCTTCTCGGCAAGAAAAAATTTCACTTCCTTTTTTAAAAACAACCGTATTTCATCCTGCAAAGTCACATCAAAGGGATCGTTTATCGCCACGAACATAACTCCCTTTTCTTCTTTAAGAGGCATAAAATTATAATGCGTAGCCAGCTTAGCGGGAACTTTTTCAATTATAGTTTTTTCTATTTTTTCAGGAGTAATTTCTATAAAAGACAGGTGTAAATGTTTCGCAAGGCTCTTCAAAATCTGATTTTCGGATACGACACCTTCCTTAATCAAAATATCCTGAAGAGATAAATTAAGACTTTTCTGCTTCTCGATAAAAGCTTCCAACTCCTCTTCAGATATAAGCTTATCCTTAATAAGAAATTTAACTAATGACGGCAATTTATCAAACACTTTTTTTCTCCTTTAACCTGGATTCATTATACCTTAAAGAAAATTCGCTTGCAAGATTATCTGCCGCCCCAATTCCAATTCGGGGACACATCACTTATTTCCCCTTCTTTCTTCCCTGATTTTGAGGTCTCAAAATCCTCCCCGTCATCTCTTCCAGCTTTTCTACGAACCCTTCTTCACCTAAAGGCCTTCCAACACGTGAGCATTTCTCAAAAAGCTTTACATCTTGCTCATCATCCTTATCTGCCAAATGCTTTCTAATCTTTCATCTCTTCAACAACAAACTTTTTGTGATCGGTTACCTCGCTGGATAATATGATGGGGTATATTTGGTATGACTATTCGCACTATTCTTGCAATGAAAAAAATTATAGCAGTAGAAAATAACTATATCAATTAAGTGATGTGTCCCCACAAATAAAGTAATGTGTCCCCACAAATAAGTGTCATTATACTTCTCCAAGATAACGTTTTATTTTATCGTGACTGCCGGCAATCACGAATTCTACCAAATCATCCTTAAACCTGAAGATAATCCTGTTTTTTAAATCAACTCTCAATTCCCAAAAATCTCCCTTTAATTTTTTAAGCCCCAAACCTTTTGTTTTTTGCCTCGTTTCAAAAAATACCACTAACTCTCGCGCCGCTTCCTTGATTTTAACTTTTTCCGCTTGAGGGAGCCTTTTTACGGTTTGGGCAAAAGAAGTTTTATATTCATATCTCATAATTATAACTTTTCGATATCCTTCAGGAAATTTTTAGCGTTTTTGTATGTTTTTCCTTTACGATTTGCTAATTTCTCCAACTTGTCCCATTCACCTTCACTAAACTCCTTACCCGCTTCCCTAACTTCCAAGTGCTTCATTAAAACACCTTTTTCAACAAAGACAAATCCAACCATATCGCCCCTAGAAGCAATATGCAATTTCTCCCTGATTTCCAAGGGTATAGTTATCTGCCCCTTGGAACTCACAACAGCTCTTATCATTTTCTCGGTCATTTAAAATCTCCTCCTTACTTTCCTACTTTCCACAAATAAAGATACCATACTTTTCGCAATCCGTCAAGGAAGGGACTCTGCGCGTTGTGCCGTAAAATTTCCCTCCCTCCTGAAACTGTGCCAAATGGGGAGATAGTTTCATTAATTACAGCGGAGACAAAATATCATTTTACCTTCGACAAGCTTATAAATATAAAATAATATCAAACGAAGGTACTTTTTCTGCTTCAATATTCCTTAAGTCAACGCCATTCTGATGCGTCCCCGCAAATACGTTTATTATTCTTCTTTTTCCTCCGCCTCGTCTTCATAGGTAACTACTAAGCAAGGGTAGTAAATTTCAGCGGTTCTACTATAAGACGTGCCTGACTCTCTACACATAACACAATCATGCTCGATCAGAGGAGATGTTAAAGACGGAGGATTTATAATGGCATTATATGCACTAAAATTGGGTCTGAATTCTAAAATATTATTTCCATTCAAATTAATGTCTTGTGGATTTATATCTATTTCTATTTTATCACCATTATCAAAAGAATCTGTTTCTATTCTAGACAACAGATTGTTTCCTTTACATGCCAAAATAGTAAAGTCTTCCTTTGTCTGCACCTCTCTCGTTCGCTTCCTTTTACGCATATTTTTTCGTCCTATACCTACAAATTTAATCGATTTTACTTGTCTGTTGTCTATGTCCAATTTAAAATTAATTTTACAATCAAGAGTCTCTGCGATTACTGCTTTACACATAGTGAACCAATTGTCGCCTATTACATGATCCTGATGGAAAGACCAGCTCTCTATACTTCCGCATATAATTTTCTCTCTAAAACCATTATTATACGTCCAATCTAAATTCTTCCACAAGATACTATATGCTTGCTCTTTAACATCCGACCATGACTGTTCGTCGCCAAAATGGCTTTCTGCGCTACCATCACCACTTTTGACAGCGTACTCTGAGGGTATAAATAGAGTACATTCCGCTGTTTTACCACCGGCATTACGTATTTTTATATCAATTCTATTCCCCATGGGGAAAGATATTCCAAATTCTCCCTGCATAATCCCACCTCTTTCTTTTAAAAAATCGCTACCGTATTTTTTATATGGCTTATATACACCACTTTCTTCATCGTAAAATTCGTCCATGCGGGGGATACTGCTCAGATCCATCTTTTCTCCATCAATCATAATTTCCGCAATTTCTATATCTGCTAATAAATAGTCTTTCAGCTTAATTGATAGATTACATCCAAACATAGGAGGAGTGTAGTGCGCTTCAACGCTTTCTATCTCCGGTTTGTCGTCTATGGCTTGGAGGATTGTTTGCCAATCTGAACATTCAGTAAGATGCGTTGCTTCCACTTCGTATACCGCTTCGCAATTTTCGTTTCCCGCGATGCCTGTTTGGCTGGATGGAGTCACAATACCGTCGCCGGCATCCAGATCATTGAAATCGTTATTTGCCGGCAGGCCTTCAAAGGTTAAACCTGCTAATTTAGTAAATATGCTCGCGCTTCCGTTACCCATAAACCACGCACCGAGAGAACCAGTGCCTTCTATAATGGCAAATTTATTGGGAATGGCAAACGCGTTATTATTCAGAAAAGTGTCTGTTTTAGCATAACTCGCGCTGATAGTAAGCGGAGCTGCTTCAGCTACTTTAAACGGTCCAAACATTAACTTTTCACTGAATGTTTTTTCAGCGGT
>JBDRBQ010000103.1:0-5911 GCA_043822625.1 Candidatus Omnitrophota bacterium
AACCGTCCGAACAACCAAAATCTGCCCACTTCCCTTCATCTTTCAACTTTAAATTCTTAATAATAGCTACAATTTTTTTTAATCTGTCTTTATGAATAAGTTTATCTACGCCAATACCTTTATATGATTTACTATGTACTATAACCAATTTTTCCGCACCTCCCAAGAGCGCCTTATTACCGTTAACTTAGTTACTACTTCGGAAGTGATAACGAGGGGTTCCCCTCCCCCGCATCCACTTTCGGTTTCCAAAAAACCATTCCACGCTTCTTATTAAACCTCGCCTTGTTATCAATAATTCAAACTTTGAATCTATGCGCTTATTCGGTTCATTGTTGTAAATATATTACCCATCAAGAATTTTGACTCCATCTTAACGAAAGTAGCCCCTTTTGCAAATCAAAACCTTCATCCAATAGTCTTGGCAAGACCAATTTAAGAAAACCTGGTACAGTATCTTTGGTATCGTGTGAAAGAACTATTGCTCTGTCATGAATTTTCTTTAAGAAATTATCCGCCAAAGCATAAGATGTTGCATTTTGCATGTAGCTACATTCACCGGAATCCAACGACCACCTGACAATCTTATATTTACAACGCCAAGCGGCAAAAATTAATGATGGAGTTACAATTCCCTTTGGAGGTCGATAAAGATTTGTTAAAATTCCACTATGCGTTAAAAGTTCATCTTTGCATTTATTGATTTCAGTCATATTTTCTCGAAAAGAAAGCTTAGAACATGGAGTATGAGTGAAACCGTGATTTCCTATTCCATGCTTTCTACATATAATTTCTTGAATTACTTTCGGCGACTTTATTATTCTGTTGCCTGAAATAAAAAATAGTCCTCGAGCGCCATATCGATCTAAAACGTCTAGTACTCTAGGAGTGATCTCAGGATGAGGGCCGTCATCAAAGGTAAACAGAATGCTTCCTTTAATTTTTAGCCTTTGCTTAATAATAAATGCAGGGACGACATGTTTAAGTATAGAGCCAACCATCACGCAGACCTCCCAATAAATTTCTTGATAGCTGATTTAAGCCTGATCAACTTTAATAATTTCTTGGCGCAGTTTGTCATCAGCGATATTATAGATTTTAGAAGAAATATAGCTACGAGCTTGATTGTTAGCGAAAAGAAGCGTATATATTCCCACAGAATATAAAACCAGTCGAAAATTTTTCTTTATGTATTCCTTCTCGTGTAAATAGGTCTTCTATTATTTTAAACTGTAATACTACTGTTCAGGGAGAATACTTAGAGTAAGACGGATTACTGCCGGTATAATAACAAACCAATACGGCATCATTATCGAGAATGCGCGCCGATAAAGCCACTTCAACAGCCGAACCTTAGCTGGATAAGAAAGATGCCTGTTGCAACAGCAATTCTTACCAAACTAATAATAATAGAAACAATTAAACGCATATTCCCACAACTTTCTATTTTTAATCTACAAATTTTAGATTGCAAAAATTCTTTCTAACTCAGTTTTAATAACATCCCAGCTATAATTTTTCTCTATAACCAGTCTGGCATTTTTTGATAGGACTTCTCTTAATTCTTTGTTTTTTAGAATTTCGATTATTTTTCCCGCAAAATCTACCGGTTTATCGGCAACTAATATATCTTTATCTTTTTCCGCCCTTATTCCTTCAAAACCTATAGATGTAGTTACAACCGGTATCCCCAAAGACATTGCTTCAAGAATCTTATTCTGCAACCCTGCTCCATTTCTTATAGGACAAACAAAACAAGCCGAATCCCCTAATGTTTCTCTTAAATTATCAACCGGGCCTGTGACCACTACATTCGCGTCTTTATTCAGTTCCTGTATGTTGGGCGGCGGATTTATGCCAATTACATAAAATTTAATATCCGGAATTTCCTTCTTTACCAACGGCAGTACCTCATTATAAAAAAACCAAACCGCGTCTCTATTGGGAAAACTGTGCAAATTACCTACAAACGCTATTTTTTTATTATCACACTTTTCCATGGGTTTCAGATTCTCCAAATCTACTCCGTTTTGCACCAATTCTATTTTTTTTGATTCTTTAGCGCCTTTTATAGCATCAACATCTGTATTTGAAATTAACAATGATTTATCGAAATATTCGATTATTTTTTCCTCATAACGTTTCACTCTCAAATATTCTAAAAAATAATATAGCTTGGAAATATGTTTTCGATACGGCAGTGAGCGTTTTAAACTTAAAGAAATAGCATCTGTTAAATCCAAAACCTTAAAGATCTTTAAATCTTGTACGTAAGGCGCCATCCTGATTAAATGCGCGTAAACAGCATCTATCTTATATTTCTCGATAATTTCTTTTGTTTTAATCCGCATTTTCGAACTTCTATAATAAGCAAGCTGTTGAGGATTTATCGAAAAAGAAGACAATAAACAATTACGATAAGATTCGACTGGTTTAAGCAAAACCGTTTCTACCGATTTACAAAACTGTCTCAAATCTTGCGCATATTTTTTTTCTTCTTCGTTTTCCACAAAAGAAAGCAAATGAATCTCATGTTTACAAGACAAGACTCTTATAAAATGAAACACCCGCAACTTATCCCCGCCTGTTGGAGGAAATGGCAATCTGGAACTAATAAATAAAATCTTCATGAGCGCTCTTTCTATAAATTTTTATACACTTTTATTAATTCTTCGGAAGTCTTTTCCCAGTTGTACATTTTCTGAGCCTTCAACGCGTTAAGAGTTAATTCATTATATAACTTTTCATCCAAAGATAAACGCGAAACGGCATTTCTTACCTCGTTGGTATCATCCGGATTAATTGCTAAACCACAGCCGGTTTTTCTTATTATTTCACCTAACGGGCCCACATTAGCCCCTATAATCGGCTTACTGGCCGCGATTGCTTCAAAAAGTTTATTGGGAATAGTTTCATTACTGTTTCTACTCGTGCTTTTGTTTACCGCGAAAATAACATCGGCGGCTTTGGTATATAAGGACATCTCGCTCGCCAAAACTCTCCCTATAAATTTTATATTATCGCATCCGACAACAGCCT
This sequence comes from Candidatus Omnitrophota bacterium, assembly GCA_043822625.1. GTDB lineage: Bacteria > Omnitrophota > Gorgyraeia > DAOVKU01 > DAOVKU01 > JBDRBQ01. The sequence goes on from JBDRBQ010000103.1 coordinate 3,040, forward strand.
TTTTTATATCTTCTTCTAAAGCGCCGTAGCCCCCGATTACAAACACAGTATTCCCTCTTATATCATTTTTAAATATATCTATTATTTCAAGTAAGTTTCTGTGATGATACAACAATCCCAAATATAAAAAAATAAATTTACCTTCTACGCCAAGTCTCTTCCTCAAATCCGCGAGTTTTTCTTCCGCATAATTATATTCGGATAGTGGTTTGGTAGTAGGAATCACATAGGGATGTTTCGCTCCCCTGCTTTTCAAAATTTCCGCTATTTTATCACTAACGGTTAGTACAGCATTAACCCTTTTTATCAAAAAACATTCTACTTTTTCAGATAGAGGAGAAAGTATTTTCACTCCTGCGTCTAACATAGCCGCGGGAAAATCTTCGTGAGAATCATAAACGATTCTTTTCCTTTTTATCTTCGCGGCAAAAAAACCCGCCGCCAAAGTATTCAAATCTACACATTGGACTATATCAAAATCATTAATAATAAGCCTCCAAAAGCAAATTATCCAAAAACTCATGAACCCCAATAATTGCATCAACCCCTTGCCGAAAGAAGACTTTATCAAGACCCTTTTTATTTTTATTCCCTCTACAATGCCATCAACCTCATTAGAATATCTTCTTTCTCTGTCCCAAGCATAAACAACTACATCAAAACCCGCGTTTGTTAAAGCCTTAGCTTCGTTGCAAACCCTATTGTCCATCTCGAGAGGATTAGTTAATAATATGACAACTTTCTTGTTCATAACGACTTAATTTCCATTTTGGTTAAATGTGTTTTTCGAAAAACGAGCTTTCATTTCCTTCCAAATATACTTAAAAATACTATCCAATTTTATAGCTTCAAGCTTTCTGCTATCCGAGATGATATTTTCTTTTAAATAGTCTATTTTTGCCAATGTTTCTTTTTTTATCACTTTACGAGACCCGAAAATTGTAGCTGGCAAACAATAAAAGGCATCTAAATTAGCTTTAAAATAACAACCTATTTTTTCTATTTTCCCTGCTCTAACAAAATCCGCGAATATATTCCATAGCGTAAATAAAATTGCTCTCGATAAAGGTAAATATCTCCATCCTATCAACAAACCATTTCTTATCCCATAATAAAAAATATTATATTCATTCTTTTTCCCCTGAGGCGCTTTGTGCAAAACTTCTACTTCCGGATAATATAATATATTATACCCTGCGTCCAAAATACGATATGACAAATCGGTTTCTTCTGCTTGCCGCAACGAATCTTCCCTATAAACTCCAACTTTATCTATAACACTGCGCCTGATAATACTGGCGCCTCCTGAAAAATCGACCACATAAAATTCCGTATCCTTATATTTCTCATCTGCATATTTAAAATAAAAATTTTCAACCTCTTTTGAATAATAATTAATGATTTTACAGCATATAACCGCTATGTTGGAATTTTCCCTGCATTTATTTACAAGAAGCTCAAGTCCGTTTTCGGCCACTATTACTGCATCATCATCCAAAAAAAATATAAATTCTCCTTTTGCGGCTTTTATACCAACATTTCTCCCACCCGCGACACCAAGATTTTTTGCTAACTTTACGAGTCTGATATTTAACCCTGAGCTTTCCAGCATATCTACCGAACCATCAGTCGAATTATTATCAACAACAATAGCTTCTATATTTTTATACGTCTGGTTTAATACAGAGCCTATACTTTTTTTTATTTCATCTTTTTTGTTCCAGCTTAATATAATAACACTCACTAAAGAATCCATCATCTAATTCCCCTTGCTTTGATATTTGCCTTATATGATAATAACGAATTATTCATCGAAATTTGCCTTAACGCTATGGAAAATGCAATACACATCCAGAAAATAAGAAGGTACAATTGCGACAAAAAGAAACCCCCGATCAAAAAACCGATAATAGCAATTTCTATCGCATTGGATATATCCAACAGCAAAACATCACCTTTGTCCTGAAAAATACGCCGTGCTTTTTTTAATTCTTTCAACGCGAAAAATACAACGAATAAAAAAGCAACTAAAGCCGGTATTCCTGATTCCGCAGCCAACTCAATATACATATTATGCGCTGACATACGTCCATGAAAAATATACGAAGGCCGGGCATATTCAATATATTTATATTGAAATATACCAAACCCCACCCCTCTAACAGGATAATCACGAATCATTTCCAAACCTGCCTGTAGCGCGTTTAACCTGCTTTCTATAGAAATATCCCCCTTTCTTAAAACTATCGTTTTTGCTCTAAGCCAATAAGAAGACGGAATAAAAGGCACTGCTAATATAATCATTACAATTAGGCTTATTAAAGGCGCCCTTCTTCTTGGTTTTTGGAAAAAAGGCCGCACTGCCAACAATGCAATCACTCCTCCTAATGCCAGCATAGCCATTCGAGAATAGGTAAAAACAATAGTTGCTAAAAATAAAACAGTTATACCCACTAAAACAACCTTCATTAGTTTTTTCTTTTGCATCCAGATTAAATTGACAACTATAGGAAAAGCCAGAACTAAATGCATCGCGAAAAAATTCGGATCTCTTTCAGGCCCTTCTACCCGTGACGCTCCTGTAAAATATTGATAACTACCCATTAAAGCCGCGATAGTACCAATAACAACAATAACTCCTATAATAATAAGAGCCTGCCGCCGTGTTTTAATCATATTAACTATAATGAGATACAAAACTGCTACTTTTATGGTTTGCTGTATAAGCGCGGAAGAAGAAAAATCCCAGCTTTTAATACCGGATATAATCACTAACGCTAAATATAAAATGAGAAGAAAATTCTCTTTTGATTTAACAAAATTGAAATCCCGATGAACAATGGTTCTAAAACCCCATACCAATAGAACACCC
>JBDRBQ010000104.1:0-3073 GCA_043822625.1 Candidatus Omnitrophota bacterium
AATGTTTATCGCAACCTATTGGCTTGCTTTTGATTGAGCTATGAGGGAAGGCTCATCTCAAGCAATCCAATTCTTGATAAATCAGTTAGAAATGTCATTTTGCCATTTCTTATTATGTATCAAAGAGTTACAGAAAAGGCTTCAACTTATTTACGAAAGAACCAAATATTTCTTGGGATTACTTTTTTTCTATACGATAGTTTCTTTTATTAATTATGGTAATGCAGGGGAATGGTTTGAGAAAAAAAGTACTCACTTTATAATTTATTACAAAGAAGACCGTTCTTCCGATTATTTGAACGCGGTTGTTTCCGCCACGGAATCTTATTATACCGCGATTTTGAACAGCCTCGGATTTTATCGCTTTGATTTCTGGACGTGGGATAATAGGTGTAAAATTTTTCTTTATGTTTCGCGTGATAACTATTATAATGAAAAAAGATATAGAGATGATAGAATATCTATTGCCAAGAGGCTGGTGGAGAAGAATTTATTTATTCCAATAAGGGAATTAAATAAGATTAAATTAAAAGGGGGTAGCGAAAGGTGCAAAAATTAGGAGAGATTTTAATAAATAAAGGTTTGCTTAGTTCTCAGCAATTGGATGCGTCGTTGAAAGAAGGCGAGAGAACGGGGGAGGCGTTAGGTAAATTGCTGGTGAAAATGAAGCTTCTTACTGAAGCCCAGCTTCTTAAAGCTTTGGCGGAACAGCTTGAGATGTCGTTTGAGCCGAGCCTTAAAAGTGTTTCTATTTCCAAAGAAGCTGTGAGTATGGTTCCCGCGAAGTTAGTATGGCATTATAGATTTATGCCTATAAAAATAAAAAATAATCTTTTGACTATCGCGGTTTCGGATCCATTAGCGGTTTGGGCGATGGAAGATTTGAAATTACAGCTTGGATTTAATGTGGAAAGAATTTTAACTACGGAAGAAGAGATTTTAAATGCTATTCGTCAGCATTACGGATTGGGAGCAGACACAGTAGAGGAAATATTAAAAGAAAAAAAAGAAGAAGTTTCTCAAGAGAGTGAAATTTCTTCGGTCAAATATACCGGTGAAGTGGAAGATGTGGGAAAGATGGCAAGCGCGGCTTCGGTTGTAAGTTTGGTTAACCAGATTTTATCGGAGGCTATAATGTCAGACGCTACGGATATTCATATTGAGCCTTATCGTAACAATATAAAAGTGAGATACCGTATAGACGGTGTGCTTTACAATATTCGTGTGCCGGAGCAGATAAAACAATTGCATCAAGCCATAGTTTCGCGCATAAAAATTATTTCTAATTTGGACGTTGTCGAAAGACGCCTTCCACAGGACGGCAGGGCTATCGTAAAAATACAAAATAAGCAGGTTGATTTAAGAATTTCGATAATTCCTTCTTTATACGGTGAAAACCTGGTTATAAGAATTCTCCCTGTGCATCTTTTATTGAGATTAGAAGATTTGGGATTTGATGCGCCGGATTTGGAAATAATGGAAAAATTAATGAAGAGTCCGCATGGAATCATATTTCTTACCGGTCCTACAGGAAGCGGAAAAACCACTACTCTTTACGCCTGTCTTACTAGATTAAATAAAGAAACCGTAAAAATAGTTACTTTGGAAGATCCGATAGAGTACGAATTGGAAGGCATTACGCAAATTCAGGTCAAACCGGAAATAGGATTGACTTTTGCCAATGCTTTAAGAAGCGTCTTGCGCCATGACCCTGATATAATGATGGTGGGAGAAGTAAGAGATTTTGAAACTGCGGAATTAGCCATAAGAACTTCGCTTACAGGCCACCTTATATTTTCTACTTTACATACGAATGATTCTCCCAGCGGTGTAACCAGATTATTGGATATAGGAATCGAACCGTATCTTGTGGCCTCTTCGGTGAACGCTTTTATTTCCCAGCGATTAGTGCGTATAATATGTCCTAAATGTAAAAAAGAACAAAAAAACACGAAAGACCTGCCGAATTTTTTGAAGGATACAAAAATATTTTATGGAGAAGGGTGCGAAGAGTGTAGTTTTGTGGGGTTTAAGGGAAGAAAGGCTATTTATGAAATTTTAGTTATTGACGATGAGATGAGAGAATTAATTGTTAATAAATCCCCCGTTTCTCAAATAAAGAAGAAAGCGAAAGAAATGGGATTCAGGACTCTTTTTGATGCCGGCATAGAAAAAGTAAAACAGGGTGTTACTACGCCCGAAGAATTGATGAGAGTGATGCAGTTGGAGGTCTGAGATGTGAGATGTGGGAAGTGGGACGTAAGCACGCAGGACGTGGGACTAAGATATAAAAAAATTGTAGGGACAGGGCTAAGACCTGTCCGAATATAGAAATTAGTAGAAACAAAACTGTGTGGAACGAAACTTCGCACACACGTAGGATGTGGGATGTGAAAAACGCCATAGTGAGCGAAGGTAACGAATGTCCAAACGAAGGGAACACCCTGCGTTTAAAAACAGTGACCACTAAATTAAGAAAAACAAATGCCTAATTTCAAATGCAAAGCTAAAAAAGGTGTGAATGAAATTGTCAAAGGGGTCATATCTGCCGATAATAAAACTGAGGTTATAAATAAATTGGTAGAGCAGGGGCTTTTTCCTGTTGAGGTAGAAGCTGAATCAAAAGAAGTTTTACAAAAAACCGCGTCTAAAAAAACATCCTTTTTTGAATATTTTTCCGGTAAATTAGTGGTCCGCAAAATAAATTCCAGAGAAATGTTTGTATTTACCCGGAAATTGGCTACTTTAACAAGAGCGAAAATGGAATTATTGCCCAGCCTTAGAATTTTATATAATCAGGAAAACAATCCTTATTTTAAAGAAGTTCTTTTAGAAATTTGCAACCGGATTAAAGAAGGCAAATCGTCTCGGATTAATGAAGCAACTGACCGCGCGAACTCTACGAAAAACTGTGCAAAGCGAAACTTAGCACAAGTTTAAAAGTCCGTAATGTTTATCGCAACCTATTGGCTTGCTTTTGATTGAGCTATGAGGGAAGGCTCATCTCAAGCAATCCAATTCTTGATAAATCAGTTAGAAATGTCATTTTGCCATTTCTTATTATGTATCAAAG
>JBDRBQ010000105.1:0-11575 GCA_043822625.1 Candidatus Omnitrophota bacterium
AAACCGAAATAGAAAAGGTCAACCCCAATTCAAGTATAATACCGACATAAAAAAAGAATTGCTTTTCTTTGACCATTACAAAATATGATAACGCTTTTGTTCAGGCATTGTCAAGAAAATCCGGTATTATTTTACCTATCCCCTTTATTTTTTCACATATTTTTCCACTTCGGCTAAAAGCGCTTCGGGTTTTATCGGTTTTTCAAGAACAGTTTTTACCGGAAGCCAGGTTTCGTCGGCTTCGAAATTAAACGGCAGATTCATGCTCTTTTTAATTCCCGTCGTCAGGATTACGGGGATATTTTTAAGCGTCTCGTCTTCTTTTATTTTACGCGCTGTTTCGAATCCTTCGGTTTTGTGAACCATCATTACGTCCAGCAAAATCAAAGCCGGTTGTTCCTCCTTCGCTTTTTTGATTCCTTCCTGCCCATCACACGCCGTAATTACTTCATATCCCTTTGCTTCCAACAACATCTTTACCGCTTCCTTAAAATCCATGTCATCATCCACAACTAATATTTTCTTTGCCATTTTAAATCTCCTCCTTTTTAAAACTACCACCTCAACGGGCAGACACAGGGGTCTGCCCCTACAATGCTATTAATTTTTTACGTTAATATCAACTATCCCGACTGAAAAAGGTTTTATAATTCTATCCAAAACACCCGCGAAATACGCGATAATAATACCATAATTTGTTATTGCTACTGCCTGTTCTCCCGCTTTATTGACTCTGTATAACACCTCCCTTCTGTTAACCATACATCCCCCGCAAGTTATTATCAAGCTGTATCTTTCAAGAGAATCTGGAAAATCCCCGCCCGCCGTCACGTCGAAATGCAAATCTTTTTTAGTGTGATTTATAAGCCATGTCGGAATTTTCGCGCGCCCTATGTCTTCGGGCTGAACGTGATGAGTACAGGCCTCGGCAATCAAAATTTCATCTCCGTCTTTTAATTTATCTACCGCGCGTACTCCTTCGATAAAAGCATTCAAATCTCCTTTATGCCGCGCGAATATTACCGAAAAAGATGTCAGCGGTATGTCTTCAGGCACAATTTCACTTACATAATCAAACACTTGAGAATCCGTGATTACGAGATTCGGCTTTTTATTCAATTTCCCCAGAAGCTCTTTGAGTTCTGTTTCTTTACATACAAAAGCCGTAGCGTTCGCGTCCAGCACATCTCTTAAAACCTGCACCTGCGGCAATATCAATCTTCCCTGCGGCATAGCGCTGTCTATAGGACATACCAATACAACCACGTCTTGTGGTTTTATTATGTCTCTGACCAACGGCACCGGCGACCAGTTTTTCGGTGATAGTCTGATAATTTCGTTTTTCAACTCCGCTATCCCGTAGTCTGTCTTCGAACTTACTTCTATACATTCAAAACCCTGCTCTTTTATTTGTTTTATTAAATCAGGAGATTTTTTTAAATCGCTTTTATTTACAACAAACATAAAAGACATCTTTTTCTCTTCGAAGAGCCGCGCCAGCCCGCGTTCGAAATCGGTTATTTCTCCCAAAAGAGAATCCAACACTATCAATCCCACATCCGATTTCCTGATTACGCCCTGAGTCTTTTTTATTCTCTCTTTCCCCAACGCCCCTTCGTCGTCTATGCCGGCCGTATCTATGAGTATGCACGGGCCTATAGGCAAAATCTCCATCGCCTTGTAAACAGGGTCCGTAGTGGTGCCGGCAATGTCCGAAACAATAGCCAGATTTTGGCCGGTCAGGGCGTTTATGAGAGAGGATTTCCCCGAGTTTCTTCTCCCGAAAATTCCTATATGAAGTCTGTTGCTCGCTGGGGTTTTATACATTTTTCATTCACCTCAATTAATAAAGCATAGCGCCAAGAGCATAGTGAAAAACAAAATTTCGCTTTGTATTATATTCTATACGCTCCGCGAATAGCACCCGCTATCTCGATAGTGTCATAGTTTTCAACTTTTACACGCTGATACTCTGACGCTTTCCGCATAGGATATATCTCGTAAAATTTCCCATACTCTGCCGGAGTAAAATTCAGCATGATAACATTCGCTCCGGCTTTAAGCCCTTTTACTCTATCCTTCCCCAAAGCAGCGGTAGCAGGGATATATTTATCTTTAGTTAAAATTCTGGTGAGTGCCGTAACTTTCAAAGATAAATCAATACTGCCCGGATATTCTTGCGCCAATTCGGTCTGAGGATGCGCGATAAAAGGACCAACGGCAATCATGTAAAAATCCTGTTTTTTTAAAAAAAGTAAATCCCGCGCGATATCTTCAATAGTTTGTCCCTTTAAACCTATAATATTTCCGGAACCAACCTGGAAATTGAGTTCTTTTAAATAATCCAAACAGCGCAATCTATTTTCAAAACTCATCCCCGGGTGCAGTTTTTCATAAAGCGCTTTATTTGAAGTTTCTATTTTCAATAAATATCTGCCGGCACCGGAGTCTTTAAACATCTTATATTCTTCGTAAGTCTTTTCCCCCAGACAAAGAGTTACCGTGATATTAAAATTTTCTTTTATTTTTTTTATAAGTGCCGCGAGCCACCGCGCGTCTAAAGACGGATTTTCCCCGGACTGAAATACAACCGTTTCTATCCCAGCGCAATGAATTTTCGACACAGCTTTCATAATGCTTTCTTCCGTCATGCTGTATCTGGTAATTTTTTCATTATTTCTGTTTAAACCGCAATAAGCGCACTTGTTGACGCATATATTAGAAAATTCTATTATACCCCTAAAAACAACCGCGTCACTCATAAATCGCCTTCTCACACCGTCAGCAAAATCAAAAAGAATTCTCATACCCTTAGGTGAAGTAACGCGCAATAATTTTTCAATATCGCTCTTGACCGGATTTATGCTTTCATAAATTTTTTGTATTGTTTCTTCTATTTTAAACATATTCATCCCGCGCGCCTATACTTACTTTATAAAGAAATCCCGAAAGATGTTTCCGCGCCGCATCGTCTAATTTCTTGGATTCTTCGAAAATCAATTTATATCCTTCACTCTTGAGTTCGGCGGAAGCAAAATCGTCCAGATATTCCTTAAAAGTAATTAACGCGTTTATATGACATTTCCCTTTAATGGTTCCGGGTTTCGCCAGATTCATAAAATTTTCACCCGTGCGCCCGCTACGGTAACAGGCAGTGCAAAAACTGGGTATGGCTTTATTTTTTATCAACGATGTTATGACACTTTCAAGGCTTCTATTGTCGCTTAAACTGAATTGCTCTGTATCTGCCTGGGCAGAAGATATTCGCGAATATCCGCCGGGAGAAGTTTTCGAGGCCGCGCTTATCTGAGACACCCCGAGACTAAAAAGCTCATCCCTCATTTCGGGCGTCTCTCTGGTGGATAAAATAAGACCTGTATAGGGAACAGCTAATCTTAATACTGCCGTAAGTTTTTTAAAATCGTTATCGCTGACCATATGTTTCGCGTAATCCTCTAAATTAACTCCGGTGGCAGGCTCTAATCTTGGAATAGATATGGTATGCGGGCCTACGTTAAAATTTTTTTCAAGCTGTTCTATATGCGTCAACATGGCAAGGGTATCGAATCTGTAATCTGCCAAACCACACAAAACCCCTATGCCGATGTCATCTATACCGGCTTTGAACGCGCGGTCTATGGCGTCTATTCTATTGTCCGGATCGCTCTTCGGCCCGGAAGGATGAAACTTTTTATAAGCGGCTTCGTTGTATGTTTCCTGAAAAAGCTGATACGTTCCTATGCCGGAAGTTTTAAGCTTTTTAAAATCCTCTTCGCTCAACGGGGCACAATTTATATTCGCTCTTCTTATAGAAGAATTTTTATACCGTGCCGCGTACACGGTTTTCATCGCTTCAACATAATAATCTATGTTTGAAACCGCGGGATTGCTTTCCTCGGAAGACACAACTAAAATACGCTTATGCCCCATCGCCAGAACAATCTCAACCTGCTCTTTTATTTCATCCTGCGTCAGTCTCTTTCTTTTGACGTTTTTATTATCCGCTTTAAAGGCGCAATAAGTACAGTAATTGGAGCAATAATTATTTATGTATAACGGCGCGAAAAGCACTACTCTTTTTCCGTAAACCGCCTGTTTCACGAAAGAAGCGGCGTCGAATATTTTTTCTATATACTCCGGTTTTTCCGCGCGAAGCAATACAGCAGTTTCTTCCAAAGTTAACCTATCAAGAGATTTGCTTTTTTGAAGAATCCGCTCTATCTCTTTTTCTCCCGGCTCTTTTTTAGAAGATGCCAATAAATCATTTATTTTTTCTTCGTTTATGTATTTCATTTTTGTTCAGCTTCCGTCTTCGCGCGGTATTTTTTCAATAAAGACACCGTCTTCGCGGCGGTAAGCTCTCCGTAAATTTTATCGTCTATCATAATAACCGGCGCTAACCCGCAGGCGCCCAGACATCTTGCTTCGCGCAGAGTAAAAAGTTTATCTTCGGTAGTCTGCCCCATTCCCACACCAAGCTCATTTTTAATAGCCTTCAAAATCGTCTCCGCTCCTTTTACATAACACGCCGTCCCAAGACACACCGATACAACGTACCGCCCGATGGGTTCTAAATTGAAGTAATGATAAAAAGTCGCTACTCCCCATATATGCGCTGTCGGGATATTCATGCATAAAGAGATTTCATTCATTACATCTTTATCAAGATAACCGTACAGCCCCTGCGCTTTATGTAAAATAGAAATCAGATGAGAATCGCTGTTGTCGTCTTCCTTGCGTTCTGCCATGTATTTTTTCAACTCATTCATTTTAGTTTCTTCTTTTATACACATTTTTCCTTACCTCGCTTTTACCTTTTTGGCTATTATCCCTTTGGGCCCTTTCGGCGCGTAAGAAGTATGCAGCAATTTATGCGACATGGCGCCGAGTGGTTTGCCAAGAAATTCTTTGTACAATCTTTGCACATCTGGATTTTCATAACTTCTTCTTATGTTTTTATTCCGGTCCAATCCATATAATGCTTCGGCTCTCTTCTTTAAACATTCCTCGTCGAGCGGAATAGAATTGGAACCGGCATAAGGCTGACCTCCGCCTCCGATACATCCGCCCGGACATCCCATTATTTCGATAAAGTGATATTTATCCGGTTCTTTTTTTACTATATCAAGCAAATCACAGGCATTGCCGAGTCCGTGCGCTACCGCGACCCTTATTTCTTTACCGTCCAAATTTATTTTTCCTTCTTTTATATTTTTAAAACCACGTATATCGTTTACTTCTATGTCCATTAAAGTCTCGCCTGTATATAATTCATACGCCGTCCTTATAGCCGCTTCCATAACCCCACCGGTTACACCGAAAATAGCGCCCGCTCCCGAAGACAGCCCCAGCGGCGCGTCGAAACTTTCAGGTTTTATATTAAGGAAATCTATCCCCGCCGATTTTATCATCCACGCGATTTCACGCGTCGTCACTACAATGTCAGTAGCATTCATGCCGTTTACCCGTAGTTCCGGCCTTTGCGCTTCGTATTTCTTTGCCGTACAACACATAATCGCCGCGCAAAAAATATTTTTCGGGTCAGCATTTATTTTCTCGGCAAAATAAGTTTTGGCCAAAGCCCCGGTCATAGACATAGGCGATTTGCAGGTAGACACGTTCTCGATAAGGTCGGGGTAAAACTGTTCCATGCACTTCATCCACGCGCTCGAACAGGAAGTTATCATGGGAAGCTTTCCGTTGTTTTGCACTCTCTCAAGAAATTCACTCGCCTCTTCCATAATAGTAAGGTCGGCGGAAAACTGCGTATCGAAAACGTAATCGAAACCGAGCATTCGCAGCGCCGCCGCCATTTCTCCTTCCATGGCCCGTCCCGGAGGCACACCGAAAGATTCGGCAATAGCCACTCTAACCGATGGCGCTACTTGGGCGATTTTTATAATGGATTTATCATTAAGCTTCTCGAAAAGTTCCTGCGTGTAATTTTTTTCCAAAAAAGCGGCCGTCGGGCAGACATTTATACATTGCCCGCAATTGGTGCAGACCGACTCGTTCAGCGGCATATTATAAGCCGGCATTACTACCGTCTTAAATCCGCGGTGGGCGTAACGCAGAGCATTTATTTTTTGCACTTCAGAACAAATACGCACGCACCTCCCGCACAGGATACATTTATTGGGATCTCGTATCACCGAAGCGGAAGAAAGGTCTTTTTCATAATGCTTTTTCTCTCCCCCAAAATGCCGTTTCCTTATTCCCATAGAATAAGCCAGCCTCTGCAGTTCGCAGATACCGTCTCTCTCGCAGGTATGGCAGTCTTCGGGATGATTATCCAGAATAAGCTCTACTATATCCCGCCGCGCCTGCCGCAATTCTTTGGTATTGGTATGTATTCTCATTCCCTCAGATACTGGAAAAGAACACGAAGCTATATAATTTTTCATCCCTTCTACCTCTACGATACACACCCGGCATGCTCCTTCAATGGACAATTTGGGATGATAACAAAGCCTCGGAATTTTAAATCCCAGATTATCCGCCGCCTGCATAATAGTCTGGCCTTGTTGCGCCTGATACTCTTTATTATTGATATATATGGTTATTGTTTGTTTTTCCATTTTATTTCCCTATCCTTTTACTATCGCGTTAAATTTACAAACTTGCACGCACTGTCCGCATTTAACGCATCTTTTATTATCTATAACGTGTCTTTCTTTGGCAGTTCCCGATATAGCACCCGTCGGACAAATTCGTTTACAGGCCGTGCATCCGCGGCAATTTTCGTTAATCGTATAAGTAACTAAATTCGCGCATTCTCCGGCGCGGCATTTTTTTAGTCTAATATGTTCTTCATACTCTTCTCTAAAATTCTTAATAGTACTCAACACCGGATTCGGCGCGGACTGTCCAAGACCGCACAAAGAAGCCTTCTTTATCATATTTCCAAGACGCTGAAGTTTTTCTATATCACCTTCTTCGCCTTTCCCTTCGGTTATACGCGTTAATATTTCAAGCATTCTTTTTGTTCCCTCACGACAGGGAGTGCACTTGCCGCAGGATTCATTTTGGGTAAATTCAAGAAAAAACTTCGCGATCTTTACCATACATGTTTCTTCATCTATAACTATCATTCCTCCCGAACCCATAATAGAACCCGCTTTTGCCAGCGATTCATAATCTATCTGTGTATCAAGATATTGTTCAGGCAGACATCCTCCGGAAGGCCCTCCGGTCTGTACTGCTTTGAATTTTTTATCTCCCGGAATACCGCCGCCAATGTCAAATATTATCTGGCGCAGGGTAGTTCCCATGGGAACTTCGACAAGACCGGTATTTTTCACTTTGCCTGCCAGAGCGAATACTTTCGTCCCTTTGCTCTTTTCGGTTCCTACGGAAGAAAACCACGACGCTCCGTCAAGAATTATTACGGGTATATTGGCCCATGTTTCAACATTATTTATAAGTGTCGGCTTATCGAAAAGACCCACGATAGACGGATACGGCGGCCTGGGCCTGGGCATGCCGCGCGAACCTTCTATAGAATGTATAAGAGCTGTTTCCTCGCCGCATACAAAAGCGCCGGCACCGAGCCTTATTTCTACGTCAAAGGAAAAACCGGAAGATAGAATATTTTTCCCTAAAAGACCGTGTTTACGCGCGTCGGCTATGGCTTTCTCCAATCTTTTTATGGCCAAAGGATATTCGGCGCGTATATATATAATTCCTTTTTCAGCGCCTATAGCGTAACCTCCGATAATAATGCCTTCAAGTACGGTATGAGGATCTCCTTCTATGGCGCTACGGTCCATAAACGCTCCGGGGTCTCCTTCATCGGCATTACAAATAACATATTTTTCTTTACCCCCGGCTTTACGCGTAATTTCCCATTTTATGCCCGTCGGAAAACCGGCTCCTCCGCGGCCCCTTAAACCGGATTTTTTCACTTCTTCTACAACTTCGACCGGCTTCATATCCGTTAAAACTTTTGCCAGCGCTTCATAACCTCTCAACGCAAGGTAATCATCTATGCTTTCAGGATCTATAATCCCGCAGTTTCTCAGCGCTATTCTCATCTGTTTACCGAAAAACGATATGTCTCCGAATACTCTGAAAAAACGGTTAAACAAATGATCTTCACTAATCGAAAGCCGCGCGACCGGTTTCTGGCTAACAATATGTTCTTCGACGATAACTGGAATATCTTTTTCGCCGACGTTTCCGTAAACGGTATATAAAGGATTCACTACTACAATCGGCCCCTTAGCGCACATTCCAAGACAACCGGAGATGTTCACGTTTACACTATCAGTCAAGTTTTTATTTTCAAGCTCTCTTTGCACAGCCAACTCAAGCTTTTTAGATTCTTTATGCATACAGCCTGAACCGTTACAAATGGTAATATTGTATTTCGTTTCTATTTTATTTCCCATATTAATTTCCCTCTTAATTAATGACTTAATGGTGAATGATTATTGGTGAATAGTGAATAGTTTGTAATGTCTTTTCTATTTACCATCCACTATCTACTATTCACTTTATTTTATCGTCCATTCTTCCACAACCAGCCCTTTTTTAAGGTGTTTATCTATAATAACTTTTGCCTTCTCAGGCGTAACTTTGCCGTATTTAACCGGCAATTTACCTTCTTCTATAATTTCCACCGTAGGTTCAAGATTACACCTGCCGGCACAGCCTTTCTGGCTTAAATACACGTCAGTGAGACCATTTCCCACCGCTTCTTTAAAGACTTCCATAACCTCTTTTGAACCGGCCGCGATCTCACAGGTAGCCATGCCAATATAAACTCTTTTGGTAGATAGAAAACCAGCGCTTACTATCCTGCCGATAGATTCGGCCCTTTTCTTTTTTATGATTTGCATGGGTGTCAACATAATTTATTTTCCTCCTCTTTCTTTAAACAAAAAATAAATGAAATTCCTTCTTTTTCATTCTGTACTTCGATTGTGCCGTTGTGTTTTTCTATTATTTCTTTAGTGATAAAAAGCCCTAGTCCGGTTCCTTTTGCCTGTTTTGTTTCTTTTGTGTCCAGCCTCGAAAATCTTTTAAATAATTTTTCTTTCTGATTTTCAGGAATAGGGTTACCGTCGTTATAAACTTTTACTCTCACAATACCTTCATTTATTTCCTCTGCTTCTACAATAATATTTCCTTCTTCCCTGCCGTATTTAACCGCGTTACTCAAAAGATTATTGGCCGCTATGCGTAAAAGATCAGCGTCTGCCTTTACCGACAGGCAAGGAGCGGCGGCAAAAGTTACCTTCATGCGTTTTTCGATTATCTGACGGGAAAAGTCGTCCAAGACCGGGTCAAAAATATCCTCTTTTATTTTTACTTCACTTTTTTCCAATATCATCTCGTTTTTTTCCAGCCTGCTCAAACTTAAAAAATTTCTAACCGTAGCTGAAAGATAATCAAGGTTTCTGGACACCGAATCAAGCGCCCGCTGCTGTTTAAAATTAACCATTCCTAAAAACCCGTCGCGAACAGAATAAGCGTTTAATATAGCAGAAGACAATATGCCTTTGAGCTCATGAGAAACAAAACTTACCAGCTCAAGATACCGCTGGTTAAGCGCGGCCAATTCACGGTTTGAAAATTTTATGTCTTCGTAACTCTGATGTAATTTTCGCGCCATGTCATTAAAGGAAAACGCCAATTCGTCTAGTTCCTTCACAGAACCAAACGCTTTTACATGGCAGGCCAGTTCGCCGCGGGAAACTTTGTTAATACCGCTCAGTAAATGCCTGACCGGCTTGGAAACCTGAGACGCCAGTATAAAAGAAAAAAAGACCGCTATCCCCGCCGAAAAAATCACAATTAGCAAAAAAACGATGGAAATGCTTCTTGTCATATCTAAAAAAGGTTCCTCCAAAATACCAACGTAAAGTATCCCTATTATATTGCCGTATATGTCTTTTATAGGCTCATAAGCCGTTAGCCGCCAATCGGTAACCACAAAGGCCCTGTCCACCCACCACTTGCCTTCTTCTATCACGTTTTTATATACGATTTCCGAAACACGCGTACCTACGGCACGTTCTTTATTTTTATTCAAAACATTGGTCGCGATTCTCACATCATCCTGAAATATGGTAACGGTACCGAGGGATTTTCCTTTATAAAGTTTATTCTCAAATACCAGTTCACGTATTTTATCAACGAGCTTAAAATTTCTGTTTATAATCCTGCCGCCGTATAGTACTTCTTCAACTTCTCCATCGCGGTCTAAAACAGGACGCGCGTACTCCATCGCCATGACTCCGGTCAATTTTTCTATTTTAAGCGGCCTTGCCCTGGGAGTAAAAAGAATTTCT
The DNA here is from genome assembly GCA_043822625.1 of Candidatus Omnitrophota bacterium. GTDB lineage: Bacteria > Omnitrophota > Gorgyraeia > DAOVKU01 > DAOVKU01 > JBDRBQ01. The sequence goes on from JBDRBQ010000105.1 coordinate 10,296, forward strand.
ATCGGTTCTTTGCGCGCCGGCGGAATATCCATATTTTCAAGTTCTTCCTTAGATATTACCCTCGTTCCTTTTACCCCAATTCCTTTAAACGCTTCTTCGGCAATTTCACTTTTAAGAGTATTTTTTTCAGCCCTCTTTACTTTATACAAATAATCCAAGCCTATTTTCTCCCTGGATTCTTCAGCGCTGTATCCTTCAGGCAAAATAGAAAACATCTTGTCTATTACTTCAAGCTCGTTATCATAAATGGTCCCGGCGGCCTTTAAATTATTCATTACCTGTTCCTGCGCCCGTTTTATGATATTATTTTTTATTACATAAAAACCGAGCAGGGCCATAGAAACCGACATGACCAAAATAACGCCTAAAAAAGAAAACAATATGGTTTTATTGAGCGTCCTCTTCAAGGTTTTCTCCGGATTTTTCGGCGACGTTAACAAAGTAAATAATACTCTCCAGTTCCGACGCCAGATTTACGTTATTGACAACCACATTTTCAGGCGCGCGCAGTCTTATAGGAGCGAAATTAAGCACGCCTTTTATCCCGGCCGAAGACATAATATCCCAAATCTGCTGAGCGGCAATATCGGGAACGGCAATTATGCCAATTTTTATATTATGACTAATGATAAAGTCCTTCATCTCCGTTAAGGGCAAAATAGGTAGTTTAGCCTGCCGATTTTGCTTCAACGGGTCTATATCGAAAGCCGCGACTATTTCGATGCATTCTTTTACAAAACCCCTATAATTAACCAGCGCGGTGCCAATATTCCCTACGCCCGCGACTACGGCTTTGTGAACTTTGTCCTTACCCAAGATAGAACGCAATTGCAATAATAAATCTTCAACTAAATAGCCACCTTTGCGGTTGCCCTTAACGCCAAAAATAGAAAAGTCCTTGCGCACCTGCGAAGGAGTAACACCTATAGCATCTGCTAAATTGTCCGAAAATACCTTAATAAACCCCAGAGCCTGCAGTCTTTGAAGAGCATTTTTGTACTTAGATAATCTGTTAATAATAACTTTATTGCTCATTTATTGCTCCTTATTATGCATTTTACGTTACTTTTTTCACAATACTCATTAAAACTATATCATAAGCTATAAAAATGTCAAGTTTTTTTGTGATTTTTTTCATTATATCTTTAAAAAACAAAAAAAAGCAGGATTTACTTACATTCCTGCTTAATACAGCACTCCAATTTTTAACTTACTTACCATTTATTATAAACTATGGAAATAAAGATACGGTGGGGTTATTCAAAACAAAAGAAGGGATA
>JBDRBQ010000106.1:0-2688 GCA_043822625.1 Candidatus Omnitrophota bacterium
TAGGCTGAATGGTTTTCAATTTTGGGAAAAATTTAAGTATAAAAAATATCTCAAGAAAAATTTTGTTTCAGTTAACAACAATATCTTACAGATAAACTTAAAAGACAATTCATTGGTTCGCGTTATTCCGCTTTCGGAAAACAAAGTCAATAAAAATAGTGGGACAATAGAAGATAATATTGTCCCTAAGTTTTTTTATTTAACACAAGGATTTCTTATCCAGTATTTGCCTAAATCTTCGAAGAAACAGCACGATGAGATTAAATCAGATAGTATAAAAAACGACAATGTAAAACATATGATAAGTGTGGGACCCAAATTAGGCTATTCAGCGTTGAATATTTCAAAAGACATAAAAGAGATGTATATTACGACGGAAAAAGATAATCCATTGTGCGTGGGCGAGGACTCTAAATTTATTTGTAAACTTGTTGACAAAAAAAATGTTGAAGAGATCGGTGAAATCGATGATATGATAAATCAAGCTCTTATGTTTTTAAATAATGTATCGCCAAATAAAAGCGAAAAAATAAATAATGTGATTTCAAAAATGATGCGTAGCATTGGAAAAAGTAAGATTTACATAAAGGTTGCGAACAATTTAAACGCAAATTCTGCTTTTTATAAGGATCAGCAGACAATAGTGTTTAATAGTGAGTTTTTAGATTTTTTGTATGAAAATTGGATGTCTAACCGCAGGGAATCTTGTCCTAAAAACTTATATAAGCAAGTTGGTGCTATGATTATGCTTAGTGAGAGGCTTTTTCATGAATTTGATCATGATGATGACGAAATGGAACAAATATTAAAGGATAGATTATTTTTTATTTCGGAATTAAAAGAAACCTCTAAAAGATTAGAAATGGTGAAAATAGACGCGTTATCCGAAATTCAAATTTATCGGCAAGGGAAGAAAGAAAAAGTAATAAGTGGAGAATATTTTGGGACAAACGATTATTTTAGGATGATACATGAAATTTCAGAAATGTATGACATGGATGGAATACGCGCGAGGATAAAAACATATCTAGAAAAAAATAACCGTAAAATTTCGAGTAAAAAAGCGCTTAACTTGAGTGAATCGCAGATAACTCATCTGAAAAATATATTGTCAAAGCATAATATAAAAGACGATCTATTTGGTGAAACCATATTTGGAATGGAGTTTTCAAAATTTTTTAGAAAGCACGGTCTTTTTTCAGATATTCCTCATAAAAGTACACAAATTTCAAAAGAGCGTGAAAAGTTTATTAATAATCTTTTTAAAAAGGGCTTTAATGGGATACGAAAAGAAATATTAAAAATCGCAAAGAAACACAAAAAGCTTGAAAAAGCTGAAGATTGGATTGGTAACCTATGTCACAAAAGGGAAAAGAGATATAAAAAAAAGCAAACAGTACAAAATGGAAGTATAAAAAATAAATATAATCTTTACCCTGTTGTTCTTTGGATAGCAGAATTAGAATGCCCGCAGAATTTAGATAAAACAGAAGGTAAACTTTTTGATAAAAGATATTATGAAGGCCTTAATTTGTTAACACTTCCGATATTTCCAGTGGATGATTTAGGTCAGATAGATTGGGAAATTTTTGATTCGTGGGCCTATAATTCTTATTTTTTCCGTGTGCCGCCCAAAATTTATTTTTTAAAAAAAAAGATATCGCTATATGAATTTTTTATGTGTTTTGATTGGTTTAAACAAGATGATGATAGTGGTAGTATTCATTTAAATAAAAATGAGGTAGAGACGCTCGTTGAAAAACAAGAAAAGAAAAACAAACAGAAGCCCTTTTCTGAGTCAGTACTAAGAGTTCAAAAAGATATTGAAAAAACAGAGTTATTAACCCGCAAAATTGACCAGTCTAAAACCCTCGACAAAATAACCCATATACTGATTGATAAAAAAATCCCCGCGTTTTCACAAAATGAAATAGTTACCTTAATAAGCAAAAGGTCTCGAGATAAAATGATCGCGGAAAAAGTGCTTTTTATTGACGCGAACCGAATGGAATTTTACGCTCAGGAAAATAACTGTAATGATGAAAATACTGTTATTTTTTTAAAAGAATCATCTTTTGAAGAAAATTTGAGTTTAAAATTTGGAGGAAAGATAATAAAGGTTGATCAGGAAGAAGCGCTCTGTTTTGTAGATCTTGTGGGTTTAATAGGTTTAGCCAGGTCAATTATGAACAACGATATAGATACTTTTCTGAATTTGTATAAGGTGCTTGCTAATAAGCCTTTTGAGTTGAGTGAAAATTTGCGTAAAAATGGCTTTTCATGTTTGCCGAAAATAATAAGCTTAATGTTGCCGCCACCACTAAAAATGCCGGTTGATGATTGTAAGAAATGCAATAGACTTTTGATGAAAAGTTTAAAATCGCTCTAATAAAATGTTTTTTGTTATAGCGGTCAGAAAGAAAAACACTAGAAATATTGACCGGTTTTTTTTGTTATGTGTAAAATAAAAATCCCAGTTTGTTTAACTGGGATTTTTATTTCTGAATTAAGATAAGTTACGCTGTTTTTTGAACTTTACCAGCTTTCAGGCATTTCGCGCAGACTTTAATTTTTTTCTTTTTGCCATCGATTAAAGCGTGAGCCGTCTGGATGTTAGGGCTGAAACGCCGTAGGGTTGTGCCTGTTACTCTTTGCCCTACGCCGCCTTTACTTTTTGCCATACCTCTT
>JBDRBQ010000107.1:0-5775 GCA_043822625.1 Candidatus Omnitrophota bacterium
TCCAACCCCTTTCAGCCGCTGGATATCATCAATACCGGCGGTATTTATATCTATTATAGAATAACTTCGCGCGCTTTCGTCTATTTCTGCCAAAACCGTCTTTTCCAGACAACACGGCTGAACAGAAAGGTTAACATCCGCTGTTCTCGTTTTAATAAAAGACATTCCCATCCCTACCAGCAGGGCCACGCAAAGTGAAAATAAGACTATTTTTTCCTGTTTCGATAAGTAAAACATAGACAAAATATAACAGACACAGCTATACCCGTCAAGAACAAAAAATACACCCCCGCCTTAATATTGATCCACGCTAATAAAAAACCCCCTCAAGTAGGTTCCCGAGCACAAATTAGACAAGAAAGTACTATCAAAACACAAGTAAGTCTCTTTGCTGTCGCCCCAAAACGTGGTATATTAACTATAGCCGAGAATAGGGGGGGGGCATATGTTGGAAAAAACCTTTTTTCTAATAATCATATTTACGCTTATGGGCGTAATAATATCTTTCCCGCAACAGGCCGCGGCATACCTGATTGACGGAGATATAAGCGACTGGGGCGTAACTCTATCCATTGACGAACAAGGGGCTTTTAATAATAGCTGGGCACCGATGTCCGGTTACTACACAGAGGCTAATGACTGGGGTCCGGAAAACGGAATACCCGGCGGAGGGGAAGCATCTGACATAGAAGCTATTTATTTTAACAACGATGAAAACTTCCTTTATTTCGCCGGTGTCGGCTCAATCTCTCCCTATGGAACTTACTATCAATACCCTTATAATTGGTCGTTTGCGTTCGGCACAGGCGATTTGGCCATAAAATTCGGGGTTGCCGCGGACTGGAAAACCAGTGAAGCTGATTATGCTTTAGGTTTACGGCCAACTGCTCTTGAAGGCAGTACCGGTTATAGAAATCCTGCTTCCGCGGGAATGGTTAAAAAGAACACAGACAATAACTTACAATGGTATCACGTCAACGGATATTCGTGGGCATATTTTGATCAGGCCTATTTCAACGCGAACACCGGCGTAGATCTGGGAATGGCTGTCGTAGCATGGGCAAAATGGGAAAACACCGAAAATAATAGGGAAGAAACCGGTTCAGGCTATATTGCCACACCACAAAATGACACAGATAAAGGCACTTGGATATGGGAAGCGGCTATACCGGTGTCTTATTTTGGAGAGGACTATTTCGCGGGTCAAACCATATCCGTCCACTGGGCGGCCGATTGCGTAAATGATTACATCGGCTTAAATGCCACGGCGGTACCGGAACCGCAAACTTTTGTTTTAATTCTTCTTGGGGCCATGATTTTAGCGGGACCTTTTTTATCCCCTAAAAAAGCAGCGGGCTACCGCGCCCCAAACAATTGTTTGAATAAAGCGGCATAAATGCGGCTTGAAGAAAAAAAGGCGTCTTTCAAAAAATCCTTCGCGGTAATTTCTTCAAACAACCAGCAGAAAATAAAAGATAGAATAAGAACGTTAAATAAAAAAATCAATACTAAAGAAAAAATATAGCCGGTCGTTAAAATATCCGGCTGGTCTTTTTTAAGCACATCCGCGGTCATAATTAAGTGAAACGCCACTGCCGCTCCTATGGCAAAGACAAAATAAGGTATTATTTTCGCCGATGACGCCACCAAAGAAATCACAAAAAAGATCAAAGTGAAAATAATAACATAAGAAGGCATAAAATAAGGCGCTAAAGAAATGAAAAAATTAGACTTTGTTGTCCTTACACTGCCGCCCCGCCGGGAAACCTTAAAAGATTTTACTTTTCCGCCGCACAACCACGTTGCTATGGCGTGTATCATCTCATGTCCAAAAACATAAATATAATTCGGTTTAAAAACAAACAGGTGCACCCCGCAGTAAACAAAGATGCCACATAGAAAAAACCACTGCCCCGAAGACAATGCCCTCCCTGAAAAATTTTTTAATATATGACAAAAAGAAATGGTCGCGCCGATTGCCGCCGGTACAAGCAATATGCCCAACAAAGATTTTAAATAATGCCCCAGCTTATTCACGGCCGATAATTTCCCTGCCGCCCATAAAAGGAATGAGCGCCTGAGGGACTTTTATACTGCCGTCTTCCTGCTGATAATTTTCCATAATAGCAACGATCGTCCTTGCCAGCGCGATTCCGGAACCGTTTAAAGTATGCACGTACTCTGTTTTTCCGGTATCTTGCCTGCGGTAACGAATATTTCCTCTTCTTGCCTGAAAGGCTTCGAAATTAGAACAACTCGATACCTCAAGATACTGGTCAACTCCTGCCGCCCAAGATTCTATATCATAACATTTGGCGGCCGCGAAACTTAAATCACCCGTTGCCAACAGACTAACGCGGTAAGGCAGTCCTAAAAGCTGGAGAACTTCTTCGGCATCTGCCAACAGTTTTTCATGTTCATCATAAGAAGTTTCGGGCTTCACGAATTTTACCAATTCCACCTTATCGAAAAGATGCACCCTTAAAAGCCCTTTTGTATCTTTACCATAAGAACCGGCTTCTCTTCTAAAACAAGGGGTGTACGCGGTGTAATATACGGGAAGATTTTTTTCTTCCAAAATTTCGTCTCTGTGAATATTAGTCACAGGAACTTCCGCAGTTGGTATCAAAAATAAATCATCGTCTTTTAATTTATACATATCTTCCTCTAATTTCGGAAGCTGGCCGGTGCAGGTCATAGAAGCTCTGTTTACTAAAGAAGGGGGCCATATTTCTCGATAGCCGTGCTTTGAGGTATGCAGTTCAACCATAAAATTTATCAACGCCCTGACAAGCCTTGCCCCTTCTCCTTTAAATAAAGGAAAGTTTGAACCGGTAATCTTGCTGGCGCGCGGAAAATCTATTATATCAAGCAGTTCCGCCAATTCGATGTGCGTACGCGGCTTAAAATCAAATTGGCTTTGCTCCCCCCAACTTTTTACTATTTTATTGTTTTTTGGTGAACCTACCGGCACCGAAGAATGAGGGATGTTGGGTATAACCATTAACGCCCCCGATAGGCTTTCGTCTATTTCAGCCACTTTCCCCTCAAATTCCTTTATTTTTTGGGACAGCTCCTTCATAGAGGTTATCTTATCATCCGCAGGCTTACCCGCTTTTTTAAGAGCCGCTATTTCTTCGGTAGCCTGATTTTTCCGAAACTTTAAAGCCTCAGCCTCGGTCAGCACAGATCTTCGCTCTTTATCTAATTCAAGCAGATTATCTATGCTCAAATCTGAATTTCTATCTCTTAGCGCCTTTTTTACTATTTCCGGATTTTCTCTGATAATTTTTATATCTAACATGTTTTCTCCTAAATTATTTCGGACGTCCATTTCATGCGGACTGACCTATAATATAAAATCATTCCCCTTCATCTTTTTAAATGGCTTTTTAGGGTGATTCGCGAATTTATCGAAAAACATCAAAAATCGCAGGAAATCATCCGCGGTATATTTTTTCTTTGAATTAAGACGGCGCGCGTTTTTTTTCATATTTTCAAAATCTTTTTTCAATTTCGGAGAATGAGCCGCCGCCAACCATTCCTTTTTTTCTTCCTCACTCAATCTTCCCATAATATTTCTTCCTTAACACCTTATATTCTTTTTCTTTTTTAAAAAGCTCGAAATAATCCATAAGTGCTTCCCAATCTAACTTTTGATTAAACTGTTCCGCAATTTTCTCGATATCGCTATATTCTTTGTTTTCTCTTGATTTATCATTAACTAAGGCCTGTAACTTCAGCCCTATAATATCTTCCGGCCGCAAAACTTTTACTTTAATTTTCCCATCCAAAACAGGCGTTTCTGTGCTTTTTTTAAGCATCGAAAGAGAAATTTTTCTAAAAGCAAAAAGATAATCTATTTCTCCAAAAATTCTTACGTCCGAAACATATTGAGCTATATTCTCCGTCTTATAAACACATTGATAGCTATATTTGCGCATAATTTTTTCCACTTTTAGCGCGTCTTTAGAGTCAATTAAAAAATCCAAATCCGCCGTCGCCCTCACGACACCCAATGCCCCCATCGCGAAGCCTCCCATAAAAGCATAATTTATTTTTTCTTTTTTAAAATCTCCGACTACCAGCTCAATAACTTTTTCGAAATCCATGCTCCACCCTACAAATTGTTCTCCGGGATTAAACCCATATCTTTTACGTATTTCTTCAGGAATTACTATTTGCCCTTTCGATGACATTTTAGTCGTAGCTGAAATATACATATCTTCGCCATCCAAGCCGGACAATTTTTTGTTTTATTTTTTCTTTATTTCGACAACCTTAAGCAGGATAATCTCTCCTGTATTATTTCAAGAAATTGTTCCTGCCGTTCCCATGCAATAATAGATTGGTCTATGATTTTCCGCATGTCATCAAACTTATCTTCAAATTTTTCATACCGTACTTTTGGGGGAATGTTTAAATATTCCGCCAACACATCGAAATCTTCACGCTGCAAATTATTCTTTTTCCCGTTAATAGTTATAGCTGAATCTTCTTCATCGGAAAGAACCAGCGTTGAACACACAATATCATAGGCCGGTGTTAAACGAATATTATCTTTATCTCTATAAAAAATGGAGTAATTTTTTAAGTGAGCGTCGCCATTGCCAAGAATAAAATTAAGGACAACTCTTTCAAAAAACAATTGCGCGTCGTAACCCGGCGCTGAAGATATTTCTTTTAATCTTCGGCCTATTTGCTCTGCCGATCCTTTATATTTATCTGTTTGTTCGAGAATTTGTGCGAAATCTTCCTGATGAATTTTTGCCTCTTTTTCTCTATCGAATCTTTTAACCACATACGCAAGGCTATTATCTTTTAAAGGAATCAAGCAATGAAGCGGGACATTTATATTTAAATTTTCGGCGATATCCATACAGCACTGTTCGTTTTCAGGGATATTTGGGAAAGTTGCGGTTTGCGGCTTTAAAATATATTCCCCGCCTTCAGCTACAGGAATTAATAAATTTTGTTTCTTATCCAGCTTAACAGACAATTTAGGCTGAACACCGGAAATAGAGAGTTTGCCGGTCAGTTTTTGTGCCTGTTGAGACATATCTCCTAAGCTAAAATCTATAACAGGACATTTAGAAGAATTAAACATTTCTTTAAGGAATTTTTCATTCATTTTTATTGCTCTATTTTTATTACAGTAACCGCGCCGATAGTATCTCCGCTGGTGCTTGCCAATAATAAACCAAAAGCGTCTTTACTGTCTACCTTTTGCGTAGCGCTTACTATATTTAAATACCACCCCTCAGGAAGAAGTCCTTTAAAGAAAGGGAATAATTCTTTCGCGTGATAAGGCTCTTTTCTGGGGGGCAATGACATCGAAATCGGAATATCTTTCTTTAAAAACTCATAATCGTATTGAAAAGTATATCCGTCCGGAGTCTCGATAATATAACCCGCTAATTCATTTTTATAGAATACCTGTGCTTTTCTTAACACGTCCATAGAAAATCTTCTCTATATAATATCGGTTTTTTCTTGTTTAACAGTATGTCGCGGTTCATTCCTTTTTAATTCCAGATGATATCCTAAAAAATCCAAAACCTGCGTAAGCTTATCCATCCTTACCGTCATCTTACCGTTTTCAAGTTCCCTTAAAAAACGCAACCCGACGCCCGCCCTTTTGGCAAACTCAATTTGAGTTAACCCATTATTCTTCCTTAACGTTTTTATTCGCGAAGAAATGTTTATTACATATAGATTTAAATTAGCTTGTTCCATAATAGCTTAAATATATCACATATCGGGTATAATTTCAAG
>JBDRBQ010000108.1:0-4208 GCA_043822625.1 Candidatus Omnitrophota bacterium
GAATATTTATTTGCCGGTGTACTTGGCGAACCAAAATTAGGTGTATGCTATTCTTTCCGCGAAGGTGAAAATTACAATAATTATGGATATGCTCAGGATGACTATGATGCTTTCTATACACCGTTTACCAGAAAGTCCGATACCGCTATTTTCGGTCACAATGGACGTTATGGTATTGGAAATACAGCTGTTCCTGCCGCTGGTGTTCCTTCAAACCTCTATTATAAGAACGGTGATTTTGCCAATAGTAGAGACAATGATGATACCGCGTGGGATGCCAATATGAATCAGATTCTCGTAGCCGGTAGCATTAAGCCGTTAGCTTACTTGAATATTGAAGATGTAAATTTAGGTTTGAAATACGCTCATTTTTCCTTTGCGGATGCGCCTATATCTGGTGCCAGCAAAACCGCTGGGGATGAGTTTGATGCGATGCTTACCTATGATTATACTGAAGATGTTCAGTTTAATTTATTGTGGGCATATTTCTGGCCCGGAAACTACTATGACAGAAGCGAAACAGCTGTCGGTGGTGGAGAAGGTGCGGAAGAAACATTATTAGTTGAAAGTTCTGTAAAAGTAATGTTCTAAGATAAAGTATCATTTAAAACCCCGAGAGGAAAATTCCTCTCGGGGTTTTTTTATGGTTGCTTCGTTTGGAATTTACAGCCAGAGCGTACTTGGAAAACACGTGAATATCCTTTTAGCGAGGCTTGGAAATACATCTGCGATTATCTGGAAACAAGTCCGGAGTTAGAGGCAAAAACGTTGTTTGAAAATATCCGCAATGCCGATGTATTCCCGTTACCACTTACGAAGTGGTAACGGGAATACCCAACCCCAATAAGAATGACCCAAAGATAATTGTCATTCCGCATATAGTTCGAAGATAAAAATAAACTGCCTGGATTCTCTCTCGATGTAATTCCGATAAGTTATCGGGGTGGAAAATGACAGATAGGAGGCATTTCGCAGAAGCTTAGCAAAAAGGGCCTGGCCACTTTCTCTTTCAGATGCCGGTTAATCGCTAGTCGCTGAACATTTTATTTTTACTTATTATTTTTTAGGAGCATTAAAAAACCGAAAAACGCGAAAACAGTATTTGGCAGCCATGCGGCAAGATAAGGCGGGATTATGCCTGCTTTTCCAAGAGCAATATTTATAGCCATAAAAGGATAAAAAATTATGATTATTCCAAAGGTTGCTCCTATATACATAAAAGCTCCGCTCTTGGTAAATTTTAAAGCAAAAGGAATAGCCATTAAAATAATTACGAAATTCGTAAATGGAATTGAAAGTTTAGTATGTAAATCAACTAATTCTTTTGTAGGCTTATAGCCGGAAGACTGAAATCTTTTGATATATTCTTTTAACTGAAAATAATTCATAAATTGCGTTTGATGCTGAAGTTGTACAAAATCTTGAGGTCTCTCGGCTATGTTTATAAATGTTTCTTTATAAAACAATGGTTCATCCGTTAATTGCCCGCTGCTGTTCAAGGGATAAATTATAACGTCACTGAATTTCCATTCCCCGCCTTCAAAAGCTGCTTCTTTAGCCGTAATTTTTTTCTTGAGATGCTGTTGATTATCGTGTTCAAGAATAATGATGTCGTGGAGGATGTTTTTTGTTTTGTCAAATTTTTTAATATAGAACATTTTATTATCTTTGCCGTAGAAAGCGACATTTTCCAGCACCTGATTTTTTTCTTTAAGGTTAGTTTTTTCTATATCTTCTTCTTTTATGGTGGTTGATAAAAGAGACGTCATCGGAACAAGTTTTTCATTGATACATAAGGCGGCAAAGCTTATTACCATGGCAATGATTAAAAAGGGAAGGATTAAACGCCACAAACTGATTCCGGAAGCACGCATAGCGGTAATTTCATTATAATGGTTTAAATTTCCCAATATATAAAGGGTGGAAATTAAAGCTGCTATAGGCATCGTTTGTATCAATATCATAGGAATGAAGGAGAGATAATATTTAATTAAGATTTGAATCTGGACGTTGTCCCGCAATATTTCGTCTAAATGACTGAAAAGGTCTATTATTATATAGAGAAATATAAAAACCATGAGACAATAGAAAAAAGGCACCAAAAATTCTTTGGTTAAATAACGGTCTAATATCCTCACTTTTTTAGAACTCCTTAATATATATCGGTAAAGCTATTAAATTAGTATAACTTAATTTTTATTATTTCTCAACGGTAAAATAGGTTAATATTATGCCGATAGTGAATAAGACGGCGTTTGGTATCCACATGGCTAATTCAGGAGCTATGACTTTTCTCAACGATATTGCTTCAGCGCCTATAAATAGCAGATAGTAGATAAGTATTATCATTAGACTAATTCCGAAGCCTGTTGATTTAGCGCTTTTTTTGGTTTTGATTGCCAGGGGGAGGCTTATTATAATAAAAGCCAAGCAGGAAAAAGAAATAGAAATTTTTTTATAAATTTCCGTTACTATGGGAGTAGTGCTGATATTCAATTGCGATAATTTTTTTAATTCTTCCCGTAACTCTTTTATAGGCATGTCTTTAGGTTTTTTTTGTATTTTTTGTTGCGCGAAATCCTGGGATAGATCTAATGTAATATAATAAGTTTTAAAGTTGAGTTTGTAATAAGAAGAAGGGTCACTTGGATTTGGTTCATCACTTACTCCGTCCATTAGTTTAAGCTTAATCATTTGTTTATCTTCAGCCGCTACAAACTCGCCTTTTTCAGCAATAATGGTACGTGTCGGTCGGTTTTCCTGCGGTTCGTAAATTCTGATGTTATACAGCTTATTGCCCTTTATTTTATAGACGAAAATAATATATTTTTCAAAGGCTTTAATAAAAGTGCCGGATTCCAAGACGGAAGCCGGATTTTTTATTCCGACTTCTTTGGCAATCCGCCGTGTAGCGTAATGTGCCTGAGGAATAAAATTATTATTTAAAATAAAAGATAAAAGGCTGAAAATTAAACCGATAATTATTACAGGCACTATTATTTTATATAAACTAAAACCCGATGCCCTCATCGTTAGTATTTCATTATCTTGAGAAAGCCTGCCGAAAGCTAAAAGCACGGATGTTAATACAGACATTGGTATGGTAAAACTTAAAAGATAAGGCACCAGCCATCCCAAAAGGCGCAGAATATCCAATATATTCACTCCTTTGGTAATGACCAAATCCGCCATTTGTATCATATTGCCCATTAAAAGAATGAAAGTAAATATCAAAAGCGAAAGTAAAAAAGGACCTATTAATTCTTTTAACGCGTAATTTCTCAGTATTCTCATCTGACTTTAACCTCTGGCTATCGTTAAAACATCAATAAACTCAGCGCCGTTTTTAAAAAGTGTTTTCGCGCATTCGTTTGCCGTGTTCAGAGTTGTTGCTACATCGTCTATAAGTAGTATTTTCTTTCCTCGGATTTCTTCCCTGCTTGAAACGGAAAAAGCATTTTGCACGTTCCTTTTTCTGTTTATAGAATTCAATCCCGTCTGCGACTTAGTAATTTTTATGCGTTTGAGGTTTCTGCCGGCATAATGAATCCCTGCGATGAAAGAGAATTCTTTTGCCAAAACCTCAGAGTGGTTATATTCTCGTATAAATTTTTTTAACGGATGCATAGGCACAGCCATTATCAAATCATAAGTTTCGCGGGCAAAGTGAGTTCTGAAAGCATACATTAAAAGCAAGGCGCAAATTTTCTTTAAAGCGAATTTCTGTTTGTATTTGAATAAGCGTATACAGTCTCTTGTAATGCCTTCATAATAACAAGCTGAACGTAAAAAGCGAAACCAAAATTTGTTTTCAGCGCATTTTTTACAGGTAAACTTTAAATCTCCCACGATTATATCGTCGCTGTATTTATGGTTATGCATAGGGCTGCCGCATTTAGAACATACAAAAGAAGATATAAAGTTTATTTTTTTTAAACAACTGCCGCACACACAAGGAATTTCTTTGTCATTTATTCTTCTCCCGTCAAAAAGACATAAATTCGGGAAAAAGAGGTTAATTAAAGCATTGCAATAGTTGGTCTTCATTTTTTAAATATATTAACATTAAAGCCGGACATTGTCAATTTGCCGTGTGTATTCTTGTGTATTCTTGAGCTTGATGGGTTTTTTTGTTAATCTCAATAAAAGCATAAAATTTTTTCTTGACATGAGGTAGTTTTTAAGTTAAATAAGAAGTAATTTTAATT
>JBDRBQ010000109.1:0-6209 GCA_043822625.1 Candidatus Omnitrophota bacterium
GAGACAACGATGATTTATACTCATGTATTGAGAGATATGTCAAGCACGCCCAAAAGCCCGCTTGATAATTTATACGCGAGTCGCGGGCAGAAAACAAAAGCATAAATTCCTTGCGGTTTGGGGTAAAAGAAAATACTGCTGATATCAACAGCATAAAATAAGACGTTTCTATTTTGCTAAGAATAGGACATTTCTAATTTGGCTTGACAGCTTTAAAAATTTATATTGACAATAATTCTACCGGGAGTAAACTTATAACATTGTTTAAATATAATAAAAACCCGGTCGTATACAAGAAGTGGGTTTTTAATAATTTACTTGGGATAACCTTTGGGGTGTCCCAAATTTTTTTATCTGCCCTCACAGAATATCATGGGTTTGCCTATGAGTAATAGGAAACAAGCAAATGACTAAGTTCTAATTCTGAAGTTTCGGAATTATAAATTTATTTAAATATGGTCTTGATTGAGGATGAGGCGGAGGATTTATAATTACAAAGTGCCATGACATATCTTTTTAATTTTAATAATTTAGTGTTTTCCCTGGATTATGTATCCCTTTTTTTTATTTCCGTTATTTTATTGGTGTCGGTTCCTTCGGCGGTTTTTTCTATCGGTTATTTAAAGAAGGAATATTCGAATGCTAAGATAACGACAGGATGGATACTGCTTACCATTTTTGTGTTGTCTATGATGGCAGTAGTAACGGTCAGGGATGCTTTTCTATTCATAATTGTATGGGAAATTATGTCTCTGGTTTCTTATTTTTTGGTTGTATTCGATACCAAGGACGAAAAATCCATTCAGGCAGGCACTATTTATATCGTTATGACGCATATAGGCACGGCGTTCATTATCTTAGCGGTTTTAACTATGTATAAATATGCAGGGTCTTTTGATTTCGCGGTATTAAAAGAAGCTTGTTATTCGATGCCCTCAGAAATAAAAAACAGGGTGTTTTTATTTTTGTTAATTGGATTTGGAACTAAAGCCGGTATAGTGCCGCTTCACATCTGGCTGCCTTACGCTCATCCGCAGGCCCCCAGTCATATTTCCGGCATAATGTCCGGAGTTATGATAAAAACGGGTATATACGGAATAATAAGATTTGTAATATATATTTTAGGAGTGGATTCATTATGGTGGGGAATCTTAATACTTATAGTAGCGGCTATATCTTGTTTGGTGGGAGTTATTTACGCTCTTATGGAGCATGATATAAAAAAACTGCTTGCTTATTGCAGTGTGGAAAATATAGGAATAATACTTTTGGGCGTAGGAACGGCTATGATATTTATAAAAATTAATAGTCCTATTCCGGCTGTTTTTGCTATGACGGCGGGATTGTATCATTTAATAAATCACGCTTTATTTAAAGGATTATTATTTTTATGCGCGGGCAGTATTTATAAAGCCAGCGGAGAACGAGATATAGAAAAACTGGGAGGCCTTATCAAATTTATGCCATGGACAGCGGCTTCGTTTTTAATAGGGTCGATGGCGATTTCCGCGCTCCCCCCTTTAAATGGTTTCGTGAGTGAATGGCTTACATTTCAGGTATTTTTTCTGGGGACACTTAATACACATCTTTATATAAAAGTTTTTATGACTCTGCTTGCCGCTGTATTGGCATTAACAGGAGGTTTGGCGGCCGCGTGTTTCGTAAAAGCCTTTGGTATTACTTTTTTGGCTATACCAAGGAGCGCGAAAGCATGGCAGGCAAAGGAAGTATCTTTCACGATGAAAGCTGCTATGCTTTTTTTGGCTATTCTGACCGTAATTTTTGGTGTTGCCGCTCCAGTTATAATTAAATTATTGGTGCCTGTGGCCGGAAGTATTTTAGATACACAGGTAAACAATATTGTTTTCGCGGTTAATAATTTTACCCTTAAGCTGTTTTCCGGTACGGAAGTCTATTTATCCCCTTTTTTTATAAGCGTGGCATTGATTGGTGTGCTTGCGATTACAGCACTAACGATTTATCTATTGTTTGGCCGTGCAAAAGTTAAAAGAAGTAAAACCTGGGATTGCGGATATTATGCCCTTGATTCAAGAACCGAATATACCGCTACCGCTTTCTCAAAGCCGTTTCGCGTCGCGTTTGATTTCTTTTTGCTCCCGTATAGAAAAACGGAGAAAGTAAGGGAATCATTTTATTATATCAAGTCGTTTAAATATGAAGTTCATACTACACCTATATTTAATAAGTATATATATGAACCTTTTTTAAAAATACTTTTCGGCGCGGCGAATCATTTAAAGAAGATGCAGTTAGGCAGTATACATTTATACCTGGCATATATTTTTATTACGGTGGTCTTGCTTATAATTTTCATGGATAGGTTTTAACGATATGAAAACAATAATTATTTTAATTCAGACATTGTTTATTATTGCCGCTTCGCCGCTTATCAGCGGATTGATTAGAAAAATAAAAAATACTCTTCGCATGAGAATAGGCGCGAGTATTTTTCAGCCGTATTATAATTTAATTAAACTTTTTGCCAAAGAAGAAACGGTTTCGGAAAATACGTCGTGGATATTTAGATTCACGCCCCTGATTGTTTTTGCTTCTGTAGTGACGGCGTCTTTACTTGTTCCGGCGCTAATAAGTCCGGTTTCGTTTAACATGATGGGAGATTTTTTACTAATAATTTTTCTTCTGGCGCTTGGGCGTTTTTTTATGGCGCTGGCTGGATTAGACGCGGCCAGCGCTTTTGGCGGTATGGGATCATCCAGGGAAATGTTTATATCGGGTCTGGCGGAACCGGTAGCTATTCTATCGGTATTTACGGTGTCTATAAGCCATGGGTCGACGAGTCTTTTTGTGATAACCAATTCCGCAGCCGCGCACTTTTCCACTATTATCGCGTCTTTTTCTCTTTTAATGGTTTTAATCGCGGAGACTTCGCGTGTGCCGGTGGATAATCAGGAGACGCATCTTGAATTAACTATGGTGCATGAAGCCATGGTGCTGGAATATTCGGGACGTTCTCTGGCGCTGATAGAGTGGGCTTCTCATATAAAGCAGATAATATTTTTTTCGTTGATTGCCAATGTTATGCTTCCATGGACAATGCCTATCTACGGCGGAGCTTTGAGCGTGGCTGCGGCTGGTTTTGCCGTATACATCTTGAAAATGGCGGCTATTGCTGTAATAGTCGCGGTTATTGAGGTATCAGTCGCGAAAATGCGGTTGTTCAGAGTGGTGGATTTTATGGGTTTTGCTTTTATTCTGTCGTTAGCGGCTGTTGTGAGCGCCGCGTTGGGATTATAAAAATATGATTATTCAATCGCTTTTATTTTTATTTCTGATGATGGCTTTTCTTATGGTTTTGGCCAAAAGAATAAACGCGCTTATACATAATTTTTGTCTGCAGTCTTTAGCGCTTTTTATGTTGACGCTGATTTTCGCTGTCGCGGCTGGAAGTATCGAACTGTATATTGTCGCGGTATTGTTACTAATTATTAAGGTGATACTTATACCTCACTTCTTGGGAAGGATAATGAAAAAGCTGAAAGTGGATGATAATGTGGGTTTTTTTATTAATCCGGTTTTATCGCTGTTCGCGGCTTTATTATTGACGTATCTATCCTATGTTTTTGTGGCGAGGCTGATGCCAGGGGATTTAAAACTGCAAAGCTGGGCGGTAATCATCTCTCTTTCGGTTACGCTCATAGGTTTGTTTATTATGGTATTCAGGATGAAGGCGCTTACGCAAATAATAGGGCTTTTGGTGATGGAAAACGGTCTTTTTTTAGCGGCCAGCGCTATTTCGGGGGGAATGCCTTTTTTTGTAGAGATTGCTATTTTCTTCGATATATTTGTATGCGTTATTATTCTGGGGGTTTTTGTTTACCGGATAAATAAGGTATTTACGCACGTAGATGTTAATAAATTAAGTGAGTTAAGAGGATAATTATGGAAACACTGTTTATTATAGCAATCCCTTTATTTTTGATTTTTGTACCTCTTTTCTGCGGGTGCGGCAAAAAAATAGGCTTGTTGAATTTCTTCGGACATTTCGCGGTGGCTCTGTTGAGCCTGAAATTAAGTTATCATTTCGCGATTGGGGGAAGTCCTTTTTTCTTTTTTGATTTTTTTTATGTTGACGGATTGAGCGCCTTTTTTATTTTGGTCGTTTCTATTTTGAATACGGCCGCGGCTCTTTATTCGATTGACTATATGCGGTATGAATTGGACAAGGGAATGATATCGCGTAAAAAATTCAAAAGTTATTATATTTTATTTAATTTGTTTTCTCTGTCGATGTTTCTGGTAACTATGTTTAACAATATGGGGATGTTGTGGGTTGCTATTGAAATGACAACCCTTGTCTCGGCTTTTCTGGTAGGTTTTCATAATAATAAACCGTCAATTGAAGCGGCGTGGAAATATATTATTATATGTTCTGTCGGGATAACACTGGCTCTCTTCGGCACTATATTGTTTTATTATACGGTATCTCTTCATGGTGGAATAAGAAGTATAAACTGGACGGATATGGTTGGGATAGCAGAAAAGCTGGACCCTACGGTAGTAAAAATAGCTTTTTTGTTTATACTGGCAGGATATGGAACAAAAGCGGGATTAGCGCCTATGCATACATGGCTGCCGGATGCTCACAGCCAGGCGCTTGCTCCTATAAGCGCGCTTCTATCGGGGGTTCTGCTGAAAACCGCGATTTACGCGATTTTGAGGTTCTCGATAATTGTAAACGCGTGTCTAAACACTCAATATACCGGACACTTATTCATGTTTTTCGGAATTTTATCATTGGTTGTAGCCGCCGGATTTATTTTAGTGCAAAAAGATATAAAAAGGCTCATGGCTTACAGCAGTATCGAGCATATAGGAATTATTGCTCTGGGAGTAGGCTTTGGAGGCACGCTGGGATTGTGCGGAGCTCTTTTTCATGTGTTTAATCATGCCATTACCAAAGCGCTTATGTTCTTTTGCGCGGGCAATGTGGTGAAAAGGTATAACACGAGCGATATGACGATAATAAAAGGAGTCATAACCGTTATGCCCTTTACGGGAATTGTGATGATTTTGGGCGCGTTCGCGTTGGCAGGTTCACCGCCTTTTTCCATCTTTATGAGTGAGTTTATGATACTTATTTCCGGTTTTCGGCAGGGTTTTTATTTGGTGTCGGGCCTTTTTCTATTTTTAATCGTAATAATTTTTGGCGCGCTTATACATCATTTCAGTAAATTAGTATTCGGTGAAAAACCGGCTGATATACATATTGCTCCTGAAGTGTTGACCGACAAAACGGCGCTTGTGTTTTTAGGTATATTTGTTTGTACTATGGGAATTTGGATACCTTGGATTTTTAGCGGGTTGTTAACTTCCGCGGTAAAAGTTCTGGAAGGTTTTTAGAATGAAATACGAAAATTTAATTCAGGAAATAGAGCGAAAGTATAAAATCGATTCAATGAAAGTTGCCGCGATTTACACCGATGAAGTGTATATTGACGTCAGCTTGGAAGATTTTAATTCTATATGCGCGGCTTTGCATGAAAAACTCAAGTCCGCGGTAATGACGCTTTTTGCCGTCGACGAAGGCAGTGAACGGGGATTATTTACTATAATATGTGTCTTTATGGGGGTTGAGTATAAAAAATGGTTTTTAGCGCGGACGCGTATAAACCGCGATAATCCGCGATTTGCTTCTTTATCAAAGCAAATATATTCGGCCGCTTTTTTCGAACGGGAGATGAAAGAAATGTTTGGCATAGAATTGATAGATAATCCCGACGCGCGAAGCCTTCGATTGCATGAAGAGGTGTGGACTGAAAAGAATTATCCTTTAAGAAAAGATTTTACGCCTTCGAGTGGAAAAGATAAAACTAAAAAAGAATATATTTTTAACAGGATCGAAGGAGAAGGTGTATTTGAAGTGCCTGTGGGACCTGTGCACGCGGGTATTATCGGGCCGGGGCATTTCAGATTCAGCGCCGCCGGAGAACCGATAATAAATTTAGAAACAAGGCTTGGATTTACTCACCGGGGAATAGAAAAATTATTCGAAGGTAAAAAAACCGGTGAAGCGGTAAAAATTGCCGAACACGTGTGCGGGGATTCTTCGTTCAGCCACAGTCTTGCCTTTTGCCGCGCGGTCGAAAAAATATCAGGGATAATTGTTCCGGCGCGGGATGCTTATTCGCGGGAGATATTTCTGGAATTGGAACGATTGTATAATCACA
>JBDRBQ010000110.1:0-13335 GCA_043822625.1 Candidatus Omnitrophota bacterium
GAATTGAGCGCTGGATGAACAATTATCCAAGGAAGATTTTAGGATATAAAACGGCAGAACAAATAAGGCGGGAGTATTTACAAAATAATAGCGAAAACGATCTAATCCTTAAAAGTGTCGCACTTTGAGTTACAATCCACCCAATTTATTTAGCTCACCTGTTTTATTGACACTGATATTCTTTTATGATACTCTAAAAAAACATGATAAAACAAAACATAGTTTCTTTGTTTGGAAAAATAGAAAATGCCTGTGGGAAAAGCAGTTACGTCACGAAGGATCAAATAAGAGTGGTCTGTGTGGTTAAGTACGCGCAGGTTCCACAAATCAGGGAAGCCGTAAACAGCGGCTTGCTTGAGCTGGGTGAAAACCGGCTCCAGGATGCCTTAAAGAAAGCCGAACTTCTCGACAACCGGCATATTAAATGGCACATGGTGGGGAATTTGCAGTCGAACAAAGTTAAGAAAGCGGTTGAGTTTTTTGAGTTGATTCATTCGGTGGATAGTTTGAAATTAGCATTATTAATAAATGAGCAGGCTTCTAAGATAAATAAGGTTCAGGAGATATTGCTTCAGGTAAATACTCAAGGCAAAAAAGACGCTTTCGGGCTTTTGGAAGAAGAAATTACTTATATTATTAAAGACCTAAAACAGCTTGAGTTTGTAAAAGTTCGTGGGTTTATGACTATTGCTCCGCTTTCTAAAGATGTCGAAGAAACCAGGCCTTTTTTCAGGAAATTAAGAGAATTGCGGGATGAAATGGAAAGAGAAAATAAAGGTCTGAAACTGCCTTTGCTTTCCATGGGCATGAGTCAGGATTTTGAGATTGCCATAGAAGAAGGTGCTAATATGCTTAGAATAGGGCGCTTGATATTTGAGGAAAAATAAAAATGAAGAAAAATATGAATAATATTGGTATAATCGGAGCCGGAAACATGGGTGAGGCTATTATTCGAGGCATAAAATCCGCCGCGGATAAAGGGCTTATCAATGCAGAGGTTCTGGTTTTCGAAAAGGATAAAAAGAAGATTCTTCTGGTTTCTAAAAAGTTCGGCGCGCGAAAGTGTTCCGGATTGGAAGAATTGATAAATAATTCTAAGGCGGTTATTATCTGCGTAAAACCGCAGGATATAGAAGTTCTTCTTGAGGAAATTTCCACTTTCGATTTGAAAGGTAAAATTTTTATTTCCATTGCCGCGGGTGTGACTACCGGTTATATTTTAAAAAAATTAAAAGCAAAGGTATCGGTTGTTCGGGTTATGCCAAACATTAACGCGCTTGTGGGTGAAAGTGTCAATGCTTTGTGTAAAGGAAAATATGCTTCGGATAAAGATATTTCTTTTGTGAAGAGAATTTTCTCCGGTACAGGGGAAAATTTCGTTGTTTCTGAAAAGCAGATGGATGTTATTACCGCTGTGTCGGGAAGCGGCCCGGCTTACGCCGCTCTTTTTATGAAAGCACTTTTCTCGGCGGCTGAAAAAAACGGATTGAGCCGTGAGCACGTGAAGGAAATGGTTTTTCAGACTTTGACCGGTACTTTAAAGATGTTGAAAGAGCAGAAACTCACTCCTGAAGTATTCATTGAAAAAGTTAAATCGAAGGGCGGGACTACAGAAGCCGCTTTCAAAGTTTTCGACGGCGCCGGATTTGAAGCTATTATTTTAGAAGCTGTTAGTGCCGCTAAAAAACGTTCCATCGAACTGGGAAGGAAATAAAATGTTTATTCTGGCGAATTTGATATACGCGGTTGCTTCTATTTTAAATTTGGCGATAACTATTGTGATTGTTTTGATTTTTTTGAGAGCGGTGATCAGCTGGGTAAACGCTGACCCCTATAATTCTATAGTGCAGTTTTTATATAGAATCACAGAACCTTTACTGGAACCGATAAGAAAGATTATTCCGGTTGGTTTGAGAATGAGCATCGATGTTTCGCCTATTATCGCTTTTGTTTTGTTGACTTTTATCAGGCTCTTCATTGTAGCCACACTTTTTGATTTAAGTATGAAGTTGAAGGGATGGTAACAACGCAAAATAAATCTTTTTGGTTTTTTACCATTCACTATTCACTAACGACTAACGACTATCGACTAAATAAAGGGAGTTATTTTAAATGACGGAATTAAAACCTAAAGTAGGAATTATCGGCGGAAGCGGTTTGTATGATATTGAGGGATTTACTGACCGGACTAAAATAAGTGTAAATACACCTTTCGGCAAGCCCTCGGATGATTTTGTGGTTGGGCGTTTGAATGGTGTTGAAACGGGTTTTTTAGCGCGCCATGCCGTGGGACATAAACTTTTGCCGGGTGAAATCAATTACCGCGCCAACATCTACGCTTTTAAAGTTTTGGGTGTTGAAAAAATAATTTCCGTTTCCGCGGTGGGAAGCTTCAAGGCGGAATTAAAACCGCTCGACATAGTCGTGGTGGATCAATTTATAGACCGCACCAATCAGGCCAGGACCGCGACTTTTTTCGGCAAAGGCATAGCCGCGCACGTAAGTTTTTCCGAGCCGGTATGCGCCGGTTTGAGAAAAATGCTTTGTGAAGCGGGAAAAGAATTAAATCTCAGAATCCATAACGGCGGAACTTATGTTAATATGGAAGGGCCGGCATTTTCCACCAAAGCCGAATCTTTGCTTTATAAGAGCTGGGGTGCGGATGTTATCGGTATGACCAATATGACCGAGGCGCGGTTGGCAAGAGAAGCGGAAATATGCTATGCTACGCTGGCGTTTGTGACTGATTATGACTGCTGGTATGAAGGGGAAGAAGAAGTTTCGGTTGAAATGGTGGTGCAGAATTTATTTAGAAACGCGGATAACGCCAAGAATTTATTAAAAAAAGCGGTGTCTAAAGTTGCCGGATTAAAGCCGGGTTGTAAATGTGCCGAGGCATTGAAAAACGCCGTTATAACTCAAAAAGATTTAATACCGAGTGACGTTAGAGAAGCATTGAAACCGATTATAGGAAAATATCTGTAAATACGTAGGGGAGGGTTTGTAACCCTCCCGTTATAAAAAACAAAATATAAAATGTCATTAATGCGCAAACGAAATCGTTTGTCTAATTATGATTATTCAAATAATGGATATTATTATATAACCATTTGCACAGATAATCGTGTAGAATGGCTGGGTAATATTTTAGATGATCAAATGACAATTAATCCCTATGGGATAATATGCCAACAATGCTGGATGGATTTACCAAACCATTATAATAATCTTTTTCTTGATGCGTATATAATAATGCCAAATCATATTCATGGTATAATAATTATCAATAATTTAGATAAACGGGAGGATTATAAACCCTCCCCTACGGATAAATTATATTCGTTATCAGAAATTATTCGTGGATTCAAAACATTCTCATCAAAACGAATTAATGAAATAATAAAAACACATAATAAATTCAAATGGCAGAGATCATTTCATGATCATATTATCAGAAATGATAAATCATTACATAACACCCGTGAATATATTATCAATAATCCTATAACGTGGGAAAAAGACGAAAACAATATAAATATACCTGTAGGGACAGGTTTGTAACCTGTCCGTTATGATAAAACAGTAATTCCGGAGAAATAAAAATGAACAAAGTCAGTTATAAAGATACTTTAAATTTACCAAAAACCGAATTTTCAATGAAGGCTAATTTGCCGCAGACTGAGCCGAAAATAGAGGCTTTGTGGGCAGAGAAGAAGGTTTATGAAAAATTGCAGGAAAAGAACTCGGGACGGGAAAAATTTATTTTGCATGACGGGCCGCCTTACGCCAACGGAGATATTCATCTTGGACACGCGCTTAATAAAATTTTAAAAGATATAATAATCCGTTATAAATCCATGAAGGGATATGACACTCCTTTTGTGCCGGGCTGGGATTGTCACGGTCTTCCTGTGGAAACACAGCTTCTTAAAAAATTGAATTTAAAAAAGCATCAAATCGAGAAAGTAAGTTTCAGGGAGAAGGCGCGGGATTTTGCCCTTAAATTCGTGGAGATTCAAAAAGAACAATTTAAGAGGCTTGGAATATTCGGCGAATGGGATAATCCATATCTTACCTTAAATAAAGAATACGAAGCGCAGATTTTGCGGGCGTTGGCCGGACTTATCAAAGAAAATTATATTTACAGAAGCCTTAAGCCGGTAAACTGGTGTTATCATTGTGAGACGGCTCTGGCCGAGGCGGAAGTTGAATATCAGGATAGTGTTTCTCCGTCGGTATTCGTTAAATTTAAAATTAAACAATCCAAAATAGAGGCTTTAGACAAGACGCCCGGAAACGATTATCTTGTTGTTTGGACGACTACTCCGTGGACGCTTTTGGCAAATGTCGCGTGCGCTGTTAATCCCGGCTTGATTTATTCACTTGTAAAAGTCGGCAATGAAACATGGATTATGGCAAAGGTTTTGATTGAAAAAGTGCTCACTGCCGGCGGTGTAAAAGATTATGAAGTTATTGCTGAAATAAAAGCGGATGAATTCACCGGCACTGTATACGGACATCCATTTTTTGAAAGAGAGGGTGTGGTAGTGGCGGCGGATTATGTTTCGGCTGAAGATGGTTCCGGTATTGTGCATACCGCTCCGGGGCATGGACAGGAAGATTTCATGACTGGTGTTAAATATGATTTGCCCATAATTATGCCGGTGGATGAAAAAGGTAAGTTTGATTCTAATCAGGGAGAATTTAGCGGGCTTAATGTGCATGAAGCCAATAATATAATCATAGAAAAATTGACCGGCATGAATTTATTGATAAAGGCCTCAAAAATAAGTCATTCTTACCCGCATTGCTGGAGATGTAAAAACCCAATTATTTTTAGGGCGACGAATCAGTATTTCATGAAAATAGACCACGATGACTTGAGAAAAAAACTACTTTCCATTGTTAATAATGAAGTGGAGTGGATACCGCCGCAGGGAAAAGACCGGATTCAGGCGATGATAGAAAACCGTCCAGACTGGTGTCTTTCGAGACAGCGGTTTTGGGGAATACCTATTCCTGCTTTGTATTGTCAAAATTGCAAAACTAATATTCTGGACGCGGCTTTTGTCGAACACGTCGCGGAATTGGTAAAAAAAGAAGGGACCAATGTCTGGTTTGAGAAAAGTGAAAAGGAATTGGTTGCGGCAAATTTTTGCTGTCCTGAATGTAAAGGCAGTGAATTCAAAAAAGAAGAAGATATTCTGGATGTGTGGTTTGAGTCGGGTGTGAGTTTTAGAGCCGTGCTTGAGGAACGGAGTAATCTAATTTTCCCGTCTAATATTTATCTTGAAGGAAGCGATCAGCATCGTGGATGGTTTCAGTCTTCTTTAATAACCTCAGCGGCGTTAGAAAAGAAAGCGCCTTATAAGCAGGTGTTGACTCACGGGTTTGTGGTTGACGGGGCAGGCAGAAAAATGTCGAAATCGCTTGGAAATGTAATTATGCCTGAAGAAATAATAAAGGAAAAAGGCGCGGACATTTTAAGATTGTGGGTTGCTTCCAGCGACTATAACGATGATGTCAGAATCAGCGATGAAATAATGAGCAGGCTTTCGGATGCCTACCGGAAAATAAGAAATACTTTCAGATTCATCCTGGGGAATTTATATGATTTTGACATTAATAAAGACGCCATAGATTATGCCCAAATGCGGCCGATTGACAAATGGGCGTTGTCGAAATTGGGTCGTTTGCTGAGCGATGTTAATACTTATTACGAGAAATACGAATTTTTGAAAGTGTATCAGGAAATTTATCATTTTTGTACGGTAGAATTATCCTCTTTTTATCTTGACATTTTGAAGGACAAACTATATACTTTTGCACCGAAAAGCATTGAAAGGAAATCCGCGCAAACAGCTCTTTTTTATATTATAGAAACGTTGGTTAAAATAACCGCGCCTATAATTCCTTTTACGGCGGAAGAAGTTTATCAGTATTTAACTCTGGATAAAAAAACGGAAAGCGTGCATTTGCTGGACTGGCCTCAAGAAATAAAATTTAAAAGCTATGAAAATAAAGATATAGAAGCGGAATTTGAAAAATTATTGCTTTTAAGAAAAGACGTAACTAAGAAGCTCGAAGAATTCAGGGAAGGGGGGAGTATAGGAAATTCGCTTGAGGCAAAAGTTACTCTTTATGTAAAAGAAGGCTCTGAAAATCAGGCGCTTTTGGAAAAATACAGTCAGGAATTAGCTTATATTTTTATCGTTTCACAGATAGAAATAAAAGCCGAGAGTTCTTTAAAAGAAGGAAGTCCTGCGCAATATTTTGAGGGTGCTAATTTGAAAATCGAAAAAGCTGTTGGCGGTAAATGCGCCAGATGCTGGAATTACGCGCCGGGAATCGGAGAAGATAAAGATTATCCTGACATCTGTTCACGTTGCCTCGGCGCTTTGAAAGTTTCTAAATAGTTTATGTTGAAATTATTACATTGATTTTCGCCATAGGCTATGCCGTGCATGGCGTGGATTCATCCTTTGGCGGGAATCAAAAGCATCGTTGATAATCATCTGTGCAATTAAGTTATTGCGGGGTTTTAGTAATAACTAACCAGAATTGACCCGGTGTTTTTTCGGGTAGCCTAAAGGAGGCAGTTGATAATCAATGAATAAAGAAGAATTGAAAAAGTACCGGGAAAAGTTGGTGACTATAAAAAACACCGTCCAGGGAAATATAAAACATATCGGCAAGGATTCTTTTGGTACATCCCAAAAAGAAGCTTCTGGGGACCTTTCCAGTTATACTCTCCACATGGCGGATATGGCCAGCGACAGTTATGAAAGAGATTTAGCCTTCGATTTGGTTGCTAATGAACAGGAGCTTATTTATAAAATAGAAGAGTCTTTAATGAGAATAGATGAAGGCACGTTCGGAAAATGTCAGAGTTGCGGAAAAAAGATAAGCAAAGCAAGATTGAATATCGTTCCTTACGCGGCTTTTTGTGTGCCTTGTAAGCAGAAAGAAGAAAAAAATAAAGGGAAGTAAATTATTTATTCTATGCTGTTCTTATACATAGCCGCGGCAATATTTTTTTTAGATCGAATTAGTAAAACGGTATTGATAAAAAACCTGTTTCCTGATGAATCAATAGCGGTTATCGATAAGGTTTTTTCTATTACTTATGTGAAAAATACCGGCAGTGCTTTTGGTCTTTTCCCGAACGCTACCGGATTTTTTATCTTGATTTCCATTATAGCTATTGCTGTGATAACTGTTTTATTGATTCGTCTTAAAAAAGAAGATTTTTTGATTAAGCTTGCTCTCGCGCTGGTAATGGGCGGGGCCGCCGGAAATTTATTTGACCGGTTGATGTTCGGTTACGTTATAGATTTTCTTGATTTTAAAATCTGGCCGGTTTTTAATTTAGCCGATTCTTTGATTACCGTGGGTTGCGGTTTACTTTTTTTTAAAATTTTTATTCCAGGCAGAAGAAATCATGATAAAGAGTGAATAGTTTAATGGTGAATGGTGAAAGCGTAATTTAATGCTATAGGAAATTTCTTTTCAAGTTGTTTAATATCAACGAGAAAAGTCCGTCCGAAAGGCATTAAAGTTATAGTGCCTGCCGGTCCACGGCTTTTCTCGGTTTTGCCATGAGGTGAGTCGGAGACTTGTACGCCGCGCGCAGATAAGTATCTTGTAACTTGGTTATTGAAAATATATCTTGTTTTTTTGATGATTGGTAATTTCAAACATAAGTTATGGCTTTTTACTCCGTTAAAGAACCGGGGTTTACCGATTGCTTTTTGATTTAGTGGCACTAATTTTACGAAATTTAATAAAGGGTTCAAATTATGTACCCCATACTTTTTAAAATAGGTTTTTTTACCGTTTATACTTACGGTTTCATGATAGCCGTTGCTTTTTTGGTTTGTTCTTTTCTTTTATCCAAAGAATTTAAAAGAATAGGGATAAAAGAGGATTTGGCCGTTGATTTGTCGGTTTATCTTTTAATTTTTGGTATTATCGGGGCGCGGTTTCTGCATGTTCTTTTAAATGCCGGTTATTATTTTTATGACGTAAAGGAAATTTTCATGCTCCAGCACGGCGGGCTTGCCTGGCAGGGAGGCGTTATTTTGGCTTTCATAGCGGGTTTGTTTTTTATGAAAAAACAAAATCTTATTATGGGAGCGACCTGTGACGCGGTTGTTCCTTATGTCGCGCTTGGGCAGTCCATCGGCAGGATAGGTTGTTATTTAAACGGCTGTTGCTACGGCAAAGCTACGGATTCTTTTTTTGGTGTAATTTTCCCCGGCATGACACAGCAGGTTCACCCGACTGAACTGTATTTATCTTTTTTTCTGCTGATTGTTTTTGTTATTCTGAAAAAGAAAGAAGAAAAAAAAGTTTTCAACTGGCAGATATTTTCATTATATCTTATATTGTATGCGGTTGTGAGATTTAGTATAGATTTTTTAAGAGGAGACCTCCATCCCGTTTTTTTTGGTTTAAGTGTGTCCCAGTTTATATGCGCGGTTTTATTTTTAGCGGGTATAATTATTTATAAAACGGCAAAATCCGCGAAGGTTTCCTAAATAAGATTTATTATGGAAAAATTGGCATTTATTGATTTGGGAATAACCGATTTTGATAAAGTTTGGGACTTGCAGAAAAATCTGGTTTTTTGTAAAAAGAAGTACGGCGGCAGTGATGTTTTGATATTTTGTGAACATAAACCGGTAATTACTTTAGGGCGCATGGCCAAAGAGTCCAATATTCTTATTAACGTCGGTGAGATGAAAGAAAAAGAAATATCGCTTTTTAAAATCGACCGCGGAGGAGACGTGACTTTGCATTCTCCGGGGCAGTTGGTAGCTTATCCTATTTTTGATTTAAAGAAAAGAAATAGAGACATTCGTGTGTTTATGCGTGGATTGGAAAAAGTTGTAATTGATACTTTGTTAGTTTATAATATAAAAGCGCGCGTGAAAGATACCGAACGAGGCGTATGGGTAGGAGAAAAAAAGATTTGTTCTTTGGGAATAGGCGTAAGCGGCTGGGTGACGTATCACGGCATAGCGCTAAACGTGAATAATAATTTATCTTTTTTTAGCTATATAAAACCCTGCGGGTTGGATGCCGTTACCATGACAAGTATTCGCGAACTCGCGGACGCGGAGATAGACATAAAAGAAGTAAAGAAAATTTTAGCGGAAAAAGTTAGAGAAAAATTCGGTTGATAGATTAATGATAGATAAAAAACCCCCGTGGGTAAAAAAAAGAATACTGAACTTAGACGGGTATAAAAAGACCAATGATATTTTAAAAACGGAAAAGGTAAACACCGTTTGTCATTCTGCCCGGTGTCCTAATATCCATGAATGTTTCGCTCGTTCGCACGTTACTTTTATGATATTGGGGAGTGTTTGCACAAGACAATGTTCTTTTTGTTCCGTGAAAAAAGATAAAATCGAAGCTCCGTCGGACGAAACAAAAAACATCGTAAGAGCGGTCAGGAAATTAAATCTGAAATATGTGCTGATAACTTCGCCTACGCGTGATGATTTGACGGATGGAGGGGCCTCTTATTTTGTTAAAGTTGCGGAGGCGCTTAAATCCGAAGTAGAAAATATTAAGGTGGAAGTTTTAGTGCCTGATTTTCAGGGCAATGAAGAAAGTATCGCCCGTGTCGTGGAAAGCGGAGTGGATGTTTTCGCTCACAATATAGAAACCGTTAAAAGGCTTTATGTTGAAGTCAGGCCGAAAGCCGATTATAATCTTTCTCTTTCTATCTTAAAGAAAGCCGGTGAATTAAGAAAAGACGTTGTGATTAAAAGTTCTATTATGCTGGGATTGGGAGAAGCAAGAGAAGAAGTAGAAGAGACGTTACGGGATTTAAGAGCGGTGGGCACAAACTCGGTTTGTCTTGGTCAATATTTAGCGCCTTCTAAAATGTGTACTGCCGTAAAAAAATATGTTACACCTGAAGAATTTAATTACTTTTATGAATACGCTTTAAATCTGGGATTTAAGTTTGTGATATCGCAAACATGGGCAAGAAGTTCGTATCAGGCCGATTTAAATATGAGCAGAGCAGCTGCACTATAATTTCTATTTTTAGGAGGAAGAAAGAGATGATTGATGTAATTTTGCCGGAATTGGGAGAAGATGTGACGGAGGCTGTAGTTAGTTTTTGGCATTATGAAGAGGGGGACACCATTGAAGAAGGAGAAGATTTAGTTGAAATGCTTACCGAAAAGGCGACTTTTAATGTGCCGTCACCTTCAGCGGGAGTATTAAGCAAGATTTATGCCGAAGAAGGTCAAACCGTAAAAATAGGAGAAATAATAGCGGCTATAGATGAGAAAAAATAAAGAAAAGAAAATATAAAAGTATAAAGGATTGTTGCACAGAGGAGGGCTTAAAAGCCATGCAGGAAGCAAATAGATTGAAACGGTTACCTCTTTACTTATTTACTATAATTGATGCTTTAAAAGAAAAAGCTATAAGTAAAGGAGTCGATGTAATAGATTTAGGAATGGGGAGTCCTGATTTACCTACGCCCAAAGCTGTTGTGGATGAACTTTGTAAAGAAGCTAAAATTACCAATAATCAGCGGTATTCAAGACCCAGGGGCGAGGTAGAAAGAAAATTTAAAAGGGCTATTGCCGATTGGTATGAGGGTCGCTTTGGCGTTAAACTTGAGCCTGATGAAGAAGTTTTGCCTTTAATAGGTTCGAAAGAAGGCATAGCAAATTTATATTTGACATTTTTAAATCACGACGATATCGTACTTGTGCCGAGTCCTGCTTATCCGGTACATTTTAACGGTGTAATTATGGCCGGAGGCATTTTGTATAATATGCCTATTTCCGAACACAACGAGTATAAACCCGATTTGGAAGGTTTAAGCAAGGATATCGTGCGTATGTCTAAAATTCTTTGCCTTGGTTATCCTCATAATCCTACAACTGCTGTAGTAGAACCTGAATTTTTCGAAAAGGTAATGCATTGGGCAAAAAATAAAGATATTATAGTAACTAATGATTTGGCTTATTCAGACATTGTATTCGACGGATATAAAGCCCCCAGTATTTTGCAGGTAAAAGGCGCTAAGGAAAAAGCGATAGAATTTCATACTCTTTCCAAATCTTATAATATGGCGGGATGGAGAATAGGTTTTGTTGTCGGCAATAAGGATATTTTGAAATCTATTGCCAAGACGAAAAGTTACATGGATTTCGGGATTTTTAGGGCTATTCAGATGGCGGCTATTAAAGCTCTTACAGGGGACCAGTCTTGTATAAAAGAAATGGTGGAAGTTTACAAAAGCCGCAGGGATTTTTTTGTTGATGGATTGAATAAGATTGGATGGGAAGTAAAAAAGCCGAAAGCTACTTTGTATGTCTGGGCTCATATTCCGCTTAAATACAGCGCTTTAACTTCTATGGAATTTGCTTCTCTTATGATTGAAGAAGCCGGTGTTAGTGTGGCTCCTGGAACGGGTTTTGGAGAATATGGAGAAGGATGTGTAAGGTTTGCTTTAGTCGAGCCGGAAGAAAGATTAAAAATAGCTTTGGACCGGATAAAAAAAATGCTTGAAATGGAAAGTTGAAGTTATGTGCCGAAAAAAGTCATAACTTATTTAAAATGCGCCATATCGGCGCATTTTTTATTGATTTTTTCAGGGTGCTTATGTATAATATAACAAAATTCGATGAACTTTGAAAAAAGTTGATATTTGTCGTTTCTGAATTTAATTACGCAGTAATTCTAACCGATTTTAGAAAGCCACGCGAATGTGGAAATAAAGTAACTGGAAAATGATATATTATTTTATTTATAGAATTGCCCAGATTCTGGTTTTAGTTTTACCCTTAGATGCCGCTTATTGGCTGTCGGAAAAGGCTGCTTCCATTTGGTTTGTATTTAATCTAAAAGACAGAGCTAAGGTTGAGGATAATCTTAAAATAATTTTTGCCCAAGAGAATCTCAGTGAACCTGATTTGCGGGAAAAAGCGAAAGAAGTTTTTGTCAATTTCGGAAAGTATATGGTTGAATTTTTGAGAGCGCATAAGTTGAATCGGAAATATATAAATACAAGAATAAAATTCAATAATTTAGAGGTTATAAATTCTTTTAAAGGTAAAGGGATTATTTTCTTAAGCGCCCATTTGGGAAATTGGGAATTGGGGGCGGCTGTAATAGCCGAAATGGGTATTAAGTTGACCGCGTTAGCCCTTACTCACAGCCATAAAAATATAAATGTTTTATTTAGGAACCAAAGAGAATCGCACGGTGTAAAAGATATGCCTTTAGGTACTTCTTCGGTTAAGAATATCCTGCGTGGTTTGAAAAAAGGAGAATCTCTGGCAATTTTGGGTGATAGAGATTTTGGTTATGGCGGGGGTATTAAAATGGATTTTTTTAAAAAACCGGCTTTGATTCCCAAGGGCCCCGCGTTTTTTCATTTAAAAACAGGTTGTCCAATAGTTCCCATCTTTGTTGTCAGACAAAAAGATAATTCGTTCACCTTTTTTTTAGACGAACCTATTATTGTCAATGGTGAAATAACCGATGAAAATATGAAGGAAATCAGCTCCAAGATAGTCGCTGTAATGGAAAAATATATTAAAAATTACAGCACACAATGGCTGATGATTCACCGTCTCTGGGATATCGATAACATAGAAAGAGAGGAAATTATTTGAGATTTTGTATTTTGATACCTGTTTTTAACGGGGGCACGACACTTGAGCCGTTGATAAAAGAAATAAAGACGTTTGCCGGGGATATTATAATCGTTAACGACGGTTCTACCGATGAAAGTGCTTTGATTGCCCAAGCGGCAAATGTAACAATTATTTCTCATAGCCAAAATAGAGGCAAGGGCGCGGCGTTAAAAACAGGGTTTGAATACATTTTGAAGAATACCGCTTTCGAATACGTTGTAATCATAGATGCCGATGGACAACATAGTCCGCGGTCTATTCCTCATTTTATAGAAAAATTACAGGAGACAAATGCAGATATAATTATAGGCAATAGGATGGAAGATGTTTCCGCAATGCCTTTTATAAGAAGGCTGACTAATAGAACGATGTCATTTCTCATTTCTAAAATCGCAGGCCAGAATATTCCCGATAGTCAGTGTGGATACCGCCTTTTAAGCCGCAGAGTTCTGGAAGAAATAGATTTAGAAACCTCTAATTATGATACCGAATCGGAATTGCTTTTTAAAGCGGCCGAAAAAAAAATCAGGATAGATTCGGTGAAAGTGCCTACTATTTACCAAAAAGAAGAAAGTAAAATTAATCCTTTAAAAGATACCGTTAGGTTTGTGAATTTATTAATGAGAATGCTGATATTAAAAAAATGAATTTCGAAAAA
>JBDRBQ010000111.1:0-62771 GCA_043822625.1 Candidatus Omnitrophota bacterium
GAGTGCTGAAGAAATAAATAAATTTTTATCCGGTTGCGGGGGATTGTCTTCCGATGGCCGCCCCATGCTTCGTCTTGAAGCATACCAGATGGTTAAAGTGTTAAAGGAAATAAACCCGCTTAATTTTGTTGTACCGGCGCATATCTGGACTCCGCATTTTTCGCTTTTTGGAGCCAATTCCGGTTTTGACAGTATAGAAGAATGCTTCGGAGATTATACCAAAGATATTTTCGCTCTTGAAACCGGATTAAGCAGTGACCCTGCTATGAATCGGCGTTTGTCGGCTTTGGATAATTACGCCCTTGTTTCGAATTCGGACGCTCATTCTCCGGCAAAAATAGGGCGTGAGGCGAATGTTTTTGATTTGCCGGAATTGAATTATCGGGAAATAATGAACGCCGTAAAAACCAGAGATAAAACTAAATTTCTTTATACTGTTGAATTTTTTCCGGAAGAAGGTAAATATCATTACGATGGTCATAGAAAATGCGGCGTGTGCTTCGCCCCTGAAGAAACCAAGAAAAATAATAAAATATGTCCCAAATGCAAGGGGCAGTTGACTGTGGGAGTAATGCACAGGGTTTGCGATTTAAGTGACCGTGACAAAGATTTTCGCGATGATAAAGCTATTCCTTTTAAAAACCTTATTCCTCTTGTTGAAATTATCGCCGAAGCGAAAGGTGTGGGAGTAAATACGAAGACAGTGGGGAATGAATACGACGAATTAATTAAGAAATTCGGAAATGAATTTAATATTCTTTTAAAATCAAGCGCGGATGAATTAAAAGAACAGATTCCCGCCAAAATCGCGCGGGCAATCTTGCGGGTTAGAAATAATGAAGCAAAAATACATCCCGGTTATGACGGTGAATACGGTAAAATAGAAATTTTTTCAGACCTTGAGGAAGAAGAGAAACAAATAACTTTTTTTTAAAGAGAGCCCATTTCCCACCTACGGGGTGGGAAATGGGTGAGGGTTAATTATGCAGAAATTGAAGGTTAAAATTCTGGAAAATAAAAAAGTGGGCCCTGATTTTTTTCTATTGGATTTGGAGTCTGAATATATCACGGCAATCGCGTTGCCGGGGCAGATTATTCATATTCGTATAGAAAGTAAAGACGGGGTGCCTTTTTTGAGGCGGCCTTTCAGTATCCACGGTATTGTTAATGAAAATACTTTTCGCGTGCTTTATGAGGTGGTAGGGAAAGGAACTGAAATTTTGTCCAATCGCGCGAAGGGCGGAGAACTTGATATAATCGGTCCGCTGGGTAACGGTTTTCGGATTGAGCCGCGAAAGATTAATTTACTTGTGGCTGGAGGTATGGGATTCGCGCCGCTTTTATTTTTGGCGCAGACGCTAAAAAAAAGTGATTCAAAAAAAGAAATAATCGCTTTCGCCGGAGCGAGATCAAAAGACAGGTTGATAGCGGATAGGGAATTAGCGGAACTCAGTATAGAAACTAAAATTTGCACTGATGACGGAACTTACGGGGGAAAGGGTTTTGTGACTGAATTAGTCGAGGAGTTTCTAAAAAAACAGGCTTCTTGGCGTGAAGAGATTTTAATTTCCGCCTGCGGGCCGAACGCGATGTTAAAGGCCTTGATAGAAGTTGCCGCGAAATTTAATGTTGAGTCTCAAATATCTGTAGAAGAAGTATTCGCCTGTGGAGTGGGGGCGTGTTTAGGATGTGCTGTCAAAACCAAAGACGGTTATAAAATGGCCTGTAAAGAAGGCCCGGTGTTTGACGGGAATGAGGTGCTTTTATGAAAAGGTCACAGATAGAAGTAGCGGGAATTAAATTTAAGAATCCGGTGATAGCCGCTTCGGGAACATTTGGTTACGGCAGTGAATATAGCGAGCTTGTTGATTTAGAAAAAATAGGCGGTTTTGTAACTAAGAGTATTACTTTAAAACCAACCTCAGGCAATCGTTCTCCAAGAATTTGTGAAGTAGCCGGCGGCATGTTGAATTCCATAGGCCTCCAAAACGAGGGGCTGGATTATTTTTTAAAAGAAAAGCTTCCCCTTTTGCGGGATGTCAAAACAAACGTTATCGTCAGTATAGCCGGATTTAACGAAAAAGAATACGTCGAGATGGCGGCTGTGTTAAACAGGGAAAAAGGCATTTGTGCCATTGAACTGAATCTTTCCTGTCCTAATGTAAAGGATGGAAAAGGCGGGAACACCGGAGTCCTGCATTTCGCGCAGGATAAAAAAGTATTATATTCGGTGGTTAGAAATGTAAAAAGAAAATCCAAAATCCCTATAATGGTTAAACTTACGCCGAATGTTACCGATATAACTATTTTAGCAAAAACTGCTTCCGACGCGGGCGCGGACGCGCTTACTCTTATAAATACTCCGCTTGGTATGGCGGTTGACATCAATAAGAAAAAACCGAAAATAAAATCAGTGATAGGCGGTTTAAGCGGTCCGGCTATAAAACCTATCGCTTTGAGAATGCTCTGGCAGGCGGCAAATGCTGTAAAAATTCCGCTTATCGGCGTGGGCGGGATAAGTACTTGGGAAGACGCGTTAGAATTTATGCTGTGCGGAGCGGCTCTTGTTCAGGTAGGCACGGCTTCTTTTATAGACCCTGATACGCTGGTTAATATCGCTGAGGGGATAGAAAAATACGCCGAAAAAAATAATCTGGAATCTGTTCAACAGATAGTCGGAGGTTTAATTTTAGAATGAAAGAAAAATTAATTGTAGCTTTGGATTTCGATTCTTTAAAAGAAGCAAAGAATATAGTGGACACACTTTATCCGACAGTTAAAATTTTTAAAATTGGATACCAGCTATTTATTAAAGAAGGATGGCAGGCAGTTAAGGCTGTTAAGGAAAAAGGCGCGGACGTGTTTCTCGATTTGAAATTATTCGATATACCGAATACAGTTTCAAAGGCGGTATCTATTATGTCGAGAGAGGATATTTTTATGTTTAACGTTCACGCGTTGGGTGGATATAAAATGATGCTGGAAACTGTTAAAGCCGCGGGCGCGGGGAATAAAAAACCTTTGATTATAGCTGTAACGTTACTTACCAGTTTCGATAAAGACACTCTGGATGAAATTAATTTACAGGGGGATATGGAAGATGAGGTGGTAAGGCTGGCTTTATTGAGTAAAAAGGCGGGGTTTGACGGTGTCGTAGCCTCGGTAAATGAAGCGGAAAAAATAAAAACTTCCTGCGGTAAAGATTTTGTGGTAGTTTGTCCCGGCATTCGTCCTGCGGGCGTAGATAAGAATGACCAGAAAAGAATAGCTACACCTGTAGAAGCTATTTCTAATGGTGCTGATTATATTGTGGTGGGACGGCCTATAACTCAGGCTGAAAATCCGCTTTTGGCCGCGCGGGAAATAAAGGAGCAAATTAAAAATGTCTGAAATAAAAAAAGAAGAAATTTTAACGTTATTTAAAGAAACAGATGCTTTATTAACGGGTCACTTTGAATTGTCGTCAGGGCTTCATAGTTCTCAATATCTACAGTGTGCCAAAATCCTGCAATATCCCGAACATGCTATGAAGTTGTGCCAAGCACTGGCTGAGTCGGTAAAGGATAAGGGAATAGATTTGGTTATAGGAGCCGCGACAGGCGGGGTTATAATTTCATTTTTAACGGCGTATTATTTAAATAAGCGTTCTTTGTTTGCCGAGAGAAAAGAAAAAGAACTTCTGTTGCGCCGTGGATTTGAAATGAAAAAAGGGGAAAGAGTTCTTATCGTTGAAGATGTTATTACCACCGGCGGAACGGTTTTTGAATTAATAGATTTAGTAAAAGA
Organism: Candidatus Omnitrophota bacterium; assembly: GCA_043822625.1. GTDB lineage: Bacteria > Omnitrophota > Gorgyraeia > DAOVKU01 > DAOVKU01 > JBDRBQ01. The sequence continues at coordinate 3,787 of JBDRBQ010000111.1, forward strand.
AAGAGAAGCTGTTCCGGCGGCGATATGTTCGTTGGTCAACAGAAGCGGCGGCATGAAGCAAATCAAAGGGATCGATATTTACGGTCTTTTGGAAATAAATGTTCCTGCCTATAAAAAAGAAGAATGCCCGCTGTGTAAAGATAACGTGCCTGTTTCAAAGCCGGGCTCAAAAAAAGTTGTTGACAAATAAATAATTGTGTGTTATATTTTTAATAGAATAGAAAGTACCAGGAAGGTGCTTTTTAAGGGAAAAAAGACAGGGATGTTCTTAATGAGCATCCCTTTTTATTTTTAAGTTTTCCCGCGGAAGAAAGATAATGGCGTCTTTTTTAAGTTGAAGTAATGTCGCTTAAAGAAGACGCTTTTTTTGTTTTTAGGAGACGAAAATGAGTTTTGATGTTTTATTTTCGCGAATAGAACCGCGATTGAAAATTATAGCTAAGAAATACAGCCGCAGGGAGGTTTGTGAGGAAAACGACCTTTTTCAGGAAATGTGTCTGCATTTGTGGCAGAAATTTCCGGCCGGTCTGCCGGACGGTATAAACGAGAGTTATGTTGTTAAGGGCTGTGAATTTTGTGTCTTGAATTATATAAGGGTGAAGATAAAAAAAGTGATAATTTTAAGTCTTGAAGAACCGATAGATGAGGGAGTCACCCGGCTTAAGGATGTTTTAAATGACGGTAATGAATCTTTGGACAGCGAAATTAATAAAAAATTACTGATGGAAAATGTGAAAGATAACGAATTTAGCCGGAAAGAAAAAGAAGTTTTTTCGCTTTTATTGGAAGGATACACTACAAGGGAAATAGGCGGCATGATGAACGTGTCGCATGTTATGGTTGTGAAATATAAGCGTAGAATTATGGATAAATGTAAGAATTTCTGTTGACAGGTAATAAAAAAGGACGGTGAGTGAAATGTATAAAAAATCGCGAAAGCTGTTCAAGATTTTATTATTCAGTTTTTTGATTATGGGGATTTTTCAGGTAAGCGCGTTTTCCGCGGAAGAAACAACAGTGGCTTCCAATAAAACGGCTATTGATACGGTTTGGATCTTGATGTCCGCGTTTCTGGTCTTTTTTATGCAGGCGGGATTTGCTATGGTGGAAACAGGTTTTACCAGGGCGAAAAACGCGGTTAATATTTTGATGAAAAACCTTATGGATTTTAGCCTTGGCTCAATTGCTTTTTGGCTGGTGGGATTTGGTTTGATGTTTGGCACTAATGCTTTTGGTCTTTTCGGCACAAGCGGTTTTTTATTAAGCGCGGCTAATCCCTACAACGCGGACGGCTTATGGCAATTCGCGTTCTGGATGTTTCAGGTGGTTTTCGCGGCTACGGCGGCAACTATTGTTTCAGGAGCTATGGCGGAAAGAACTAAATTCAGCGCCTATTTATGTTATTCATTTCTTATCTGTGCTTTTGTTTATCCTGTTGTAGGTCATTGGGTTTGGGGAGGAGGCTGGCTTGGCAGTAAAGGCATGATAGATTTCGCGGGTTCTACGGTGGTTCATTGCGTGGGAGGCTGGGCCGCTTTGGCCGGCGCGATTTTAGTGGGGCCAAGATTAGGAAAATATAATAAAGATAAAAGCTCAAATGCTATTCCGGGGCATAATATTCCATTAGCGGCTCTGGGTGTATTTATTTTGTGGTTTGGTTGGTTTGGTTTTAATTCGGGCAGTACGCTTTCCGGCACAAATCCGTCTATCGCGATTATAGCAGTAACGACTAATCTGGCTGCTGCCGCGGGTTCTATAAGCGCTATGTTAGCGGTATGGTTGAAGTATGGCAAGCCTGATACCAGCATGACTTTAAACGGTGCTTTGGCAGGTTTGGTAGCTATAACTGCCGGTTGCGCTAGTGTTTCTCCTATCAGCGCTCTTATTATCGGAGGGGTAGCGGGTGTATTGGTGGTATTCAGCGTTGAATTTATCGACAAATTTATGCGTATAGATGACCCGGTGGGAGCGGTTTCGGTTCACGGAGTTTGCGGGGCATGGGGTACTTTAGCTGTAGGGCTTTTCGCGGAATCCGCCTACGGAAACATCAGCGGAGCAGGCGCTGTAAACGGTCTTTTTTACGGCGGGGGTCTTACTCAATTAACGATACAATTGGTGGGCATGATTTCGGTTTTTTTGTGGGTGTTTTGTTCTGCGGGTATAATTTTTTACATACTTAAAAAGACTGTGGGGCTGAGGGTTTCTGATGAAGAACAGTTGAAAGGTTTGGACATAGGCGAGCATGGCATGGAAGCCTACGCCGGTTTTCAGATATTTATGACAGAGTAAATAACAAACCAGAACCCACCTCCAAGGTGGGATGGGGGGTGAATAAAATGAAAATGATTGTGGCGATGATACAGCCGCATAAACTGCCTGATGTTAAAAAGGCGCTTTTTGAGGCGGAGGTTTTTAAAATGACGGTTACCAACGCCTTGGGTTGCGGACAGCAAAAAGGTTTTACCGAAACTTACAGAGGGGTTATTCATGACGTAAATCTTTTAAAAAAAGTAAAGCTTGAAATTGCCGTAAACGATGATTTTGTCGAGCCTACGATAGAGGCTATCATTAAAGGCGCCAGAACGAACAATATAGGTGACGGTAAAATTTTTGTTCTGGATTTGCCTGACTGTATAAGAATACGGACCGGAGAACGCGGCGGAGCGGCTATTGGATAAATTTTTTTAAAAAAAAGGTTACCAACTGGCGGAGATTTTTACTTATGTATAATATAAGCATAAGATGTTTCTATGTTAATAACGGTATAGTTACAAAGTTTGTAGCTGTGCATAACAAAAAAAGAACAAAGACGTTCAGTGAAACCATAGGGGTTTTACAAGGACGTCTTTTGTTTTTTAAGGAAAAATTAAGGAGGATATAGAAAATGGCTAAGAGAACCAAAGAGCAGATTTTTAAAATGGTGAAAGAGCAGGATGTTAAATTTGTAAGATTCTGGTTTACGGACATACTGGGACAGGTAAAGAGTTTTTCTATTACCGACAACGAATTAGAAGGGGCCTTGGAAAACGGCATGGGTTTTGACGGATCTTCGATTACCGGTTATCAGTCTATAGAAGAAAGCGACATGATAGCTATGCCGGATTTTGATACTTTCCAGATTTTGCCGTGGAGACCGCAGGAGAAAAAAGTTGCCAGAATGATTTGCGATATTCTGACTCCTGACAAAAAGCCTTATGAGGGTGACCCGCGTTATGTATTAAAGAGAGCTTTGGAGAGAATGCGCAAGATGGGTTTTGATCATTTTTATATCGGGCCTGAACTGGAATTTTTCTATTTTAAAAATGATCAGGGCACTGAAGTTCTGGATAAGGGTGGATATTTCGATTTAACCACTCTGGACGTAGCCAGTGATTTAAGAAGAGAAACTATCTTTGCTCTTGAGTCTATGGGCGTGCGTGTAGAATATTCCCACCACGAAGTGGGTCCGAGCCAGCATGAAATCGATATGCGTTACGGCGACGCGCTTGAAATGGCGGATCAGGTAATTACTTATAGAATAGTAGTAAAAGAAATTGCCCAGAAATACGGTGTCTATGCCACCTTCATGCCTAAGCCGTTGTTTGGTCATAATGGAAGCGGTATGCATACGCATCAGTCGCTTTTCAAAGGCAGTAAGAACGCGTTTTTTAATAAAGATGATAAGTATTATTTATCTGACGATGCCAAGAAATTTATCGCCGGACAGCTTACGCACGCCAAAGAAATGAGCGCTATATTCGCGCAGTGGGTAAATTCTTATAAAAGACTTGTTCCCGGTTATGAAGCTCCGGTTTATATCGCGTGGTCCAGAAGAAACCGTTCGGCTTTGATACGCGTACCTATGTATCATCCCGGAAATGAAAATGCTACGAGAGCGGAATTGAGATGCCCTGATCCTGCCTGTAACCCCTATCTTACTTTCGCGGTAATGCTTAACGCGGGGCTGGATGGTATAGAAAAGAATTACAAATTACAGGATCCTATGGAGCAAAATCTGTATCATCTTTCAAATGAGGAACGCGCTAAATTAGGTATCGAATCTTTACCGGATAGTTTGGGGGAAGCTGTTTCTATTTCCGAGAAAAGTGATTTGGTAAAGAAAGCTTTGGGAGACCACGTGTTTACCAGGCTTATGGAACTAAAGAAAAAAGAGTGGGAAGATTACAGAATACAATTGACTAAGTACGAAATGGACAATTTACTTCCTATACTATAATTTAAAATAGTGTAAAATAGTAATTGTGTAAAGACAGGGCTAAAACCTGTCTGTATTAAAGAATCAATAATGATTAGCGTGTATGCGGGTTAACGGTTTTTAAATAAAGCCGTTAACCCGTTCATTCGCGAACTCCTTTAAATTTTCTCTCGATTGATTTAAATTAAACTTCTTGTTTTGCAGTTTGATGCCTAAAAGTTAGGCAGTAGTTAAAAAAAGAGAGAGGCGATATGAAAAATGAAATGAATAAAAAAAAGAAAGGTAAGGATTTTCTTTTTGATGAATTTGAGAAATTTTTTACTTTAAGCGAGAGCGGTAAGTTGTATAAATTTATATTGAAAGCGGTGGAAAAACCGTTGATTGAATTGGCCTTAAAGAAAAGCAATGGTAACAAAATTAAAGCCGCGAAAATACTGGGCATTAACAGAAATACGTTATCTTATAAAATTAAGAACTTGCGTATAGAGGCAGCCAAGTTTAAAGAGGAATAATTAAAAATGAAAAGACCGTATTTTCCTAATTGTGAGGGTTTATATGAACGGCGTTTTGAAAAAGATGCCTGCGGCGTAGGATTTGTGTGTAATATAAAAGGCGTGAAGACAAATGCTATCGTCTCGGACGGATTGAAAGTTCTTAATCGATTGGCTCACCGCGGGGCTGTAGGTGCCGACCCGAAAACCGGAGACGGGGCGGGTATGCTTATACAAATACCGCATGAATTTTTCCTGAAAGCCGCTGATAACGCCAAAATAAAACTGCCTGATTTTGGACATTACGGCACAGGGCTGGTATTTTTGCCGGTTAATAAAAAAGAAAGAGACTTGGTTAAGGAAGTTTTTTCGAAAATAGTCGAAAGAGAAGGGCAAAGTATTTTGGGATGGCGCGAAGTACCGGTCGATAATTCTGTTATCGGAGAGACTGCCCAAAATACCCAGCCTATAATCGAGCAGATTGTTATAAAAAGAAATTCCAAAGTAAAAAATTTACCGGACTTCGAGAGGATTCTTTATCTAATAAGAAAAGGAACGGAAAACGCTGTTCGCGCGTCACAGTTAAAACAAAAATCTTTCTTTTATATTACCAATATATCCTGTAGAACTTTTTCTTACAAAGGATTGTTGATGCCTCATCAGGTTGGTAGCTTTTTCGTGGATTTAAAAGATGAGAGCCTAAAAAGCGCTATTTGTCTTGTGCATTCACGCTATAGCACTAATACTTTTCCCACATGGGATTTATCACAGCCTTTCAGATTTCTGGCGCATAACGGTGAAATCAATACTTTGCGCGGCAATATAAACTGGATGAAAGCCAGAGAAGGTTTATTAAAAAGTTCGTTGTTCGGTAAAAATATCGAAAAGATTAAACCGGTAATTGTTCCCCGCGGAAGCGATTCGGCGGCTATAGATAATGCTTTCGAAATGTTGGTATTAAGCGGAAGGTCTCTGCCTCACGCCATGATGATGCTTATTCCCGCGGCGTGGGAAAATAATAATTTAATTGATAAAAAGCTGAAAAATTTTTATAACTATTACGCCTGTTTTGCCGAACCGTGGGATGGACCCGCAGCCATTGCTTTTACCGACGGAAGCGGTATAGGCGCAGTGCTGGACAGAAACGGTCTGCGTCCGGCGCGATACCTGATTACCAAAAAGGATTTGGTAGTTATGGCTTCTGAAGTCGGGGTATTGGATATAGCGCCCGAAGACATTCTTTATTCAGGCCGGCTCGAGCCCGGTAAAATTTTCTTTATAGATACTGAAAAGGGGAAAATTATCGACGACACTGAAATAAAGAAGACAGTGTCAAGTTTGCATCCTTATGGAAGTTGGCTTAAAAAAAACATGCTGGAACTTGACAGGCTGCCCGCTGTGAAAAATAAAACGAAAAACAATGAAGACATCTTATCGTCGTTGAAAACTTTCGGTTACACGCGTGAAGATTTGCAATTTATTTTAAAACCTATGGCGGAAAATGGATACGAGCCTACCGGTTCCATGGGGAACGATACGCCGCACGCGGTTTTATCTAAAAACCCTCAGCCGCTGTATAATTATTTCAAACAGCTTTTCGCGCAGGTAACCAATCCGTCCATTGATCCTATAAGAGAAGAATTGGTAATGAGTTTGGAGAGTTTTATCGGGCCTGAAAAAAATCTTTTAGACGAAGGGGCTTCGCATTGTCATAAATTGAGGGTTAAAAGACCGGTTTTGACTAATGAAGAATTAGAAAAAATCCGCCGTATCAACAAAGGCGGTTTTAAAACCAAGACCATATCAGCGGTATTTAATTTTACACAGAAAAACAGTCTTGTAAAAAGCCTCGACAGGATTTGCCGTGAAGCAGTGTCGGCCATAAAAGAAGGATATACTTTTATTATTTTAAGTGATCGTGAAGCCGGCAAAAAATACGCGGCGATACCGGCGTTGTTGTTTACGGGCGCTGTACACGAACATTTAGTTTCCAAGTCACTGCGTACGCAGATAAGTATTATAGTAGAAAGTGCTGAGCCCAGAGAAGTGCATCATTTTGCCTTGCTGTTCGGATACGGCGCGGACTGTGTAAATCCTTATTTAGCTTACGCGGCTATAGAAGATTTAATTAAACAAAAACAATTGGATTTGTCTTGTAAAAAAGCCTTGGAAAATTATAGGAAAGCCGTCGAGAAAGGCATACTTAAAATTCTGTCCAAAATGGGAATTTCCACTTTACACAGTTACCGCGGCGCGCAGATATTCGAGGCGCTGGGATTGAAACAAGATGTTATCATTAGATGTTTCGCCGGAACAATTTGCCGCATAGGCGGAGCCGGTTTCGATGTGCTTGAAGAAGAAGTAATGCTGCGTCATAGACAGGCTTATGGTTCAGAGGAACCTATTTTGGCGACGGGCGGAATTTACCAGTGGAAAAAAGACGGTGAATTTCACCTCTGGAATCCCGACAGCATAGCAGCTTTACAGGACGCGGTAGTAAACGCGGATCATAAAAAATACACGGAATTTTCGAAACTAATAAATGACCAGTCTTTACATCCCACAACTTTGCGCGGTTTATTTAAATTTAAAAAAGGGGACGGTTCTATTTCTATAGAAGAAGTAGAGCCTGTAAGTGAAATTATGAAACGTTTTGCCACCGGCGCCATGAGCTTTGGTTCTATCAGCAAAGAAGCGCATGAGACCATAGCCATTGCCATGAACAGGCTCGGCGGGCGTTCCAATACCGGTGAAGGAGGGGAAGATCCGGCGCGTTTTATTCCCCTGCCTAACGGCGATTCCAAAAGAAGCGCCATAAAACAGGTTGCTTCAGGGCGTTTCGGCGTAGCGACGAATTATTTAATCAATGCCGATGAATTGCAGATAAAAATCGCGCAGGGAGCAAAACCGGGTGAAGGTGGACAGCTTCCGGGACATAAAGTAAGCGCGGTAATAGCCAAGACACGTTATACAACTCCCGGTGTTACTTTGATTTCGCCTCCGCCGCATCACGATATTTATTCGATAGAGGATTTAGCGCAGTTAATTTTCGATTTAAAAAATGTTAATCCCCGCGCCCGTATAAGTGTAAAATTAGTTTCCGAGCCGGGGGTGGGGACTATTGCCGCCGGTGTGGCGAAGGGTCATGCCGATATGATTTTGATTTCCGGCGGAGACGGCGGGACAGGGGCCTCTCCAGCCAGTTCGATAAGACATGCGGGGCTTCCGTGGGAACTGGGTCTTTCCGAGACACATCAGACTTTGGTATTAAATGATTTGCGTTCCCGAGTGCGTCTTCAGACCGATGGGCAAATGAGAACCGGCCGTGACGTTGCCATTGCCGCTCTTCTCGGCGCCGAAGAATTTGGTTTTTGCACGGTAATATTGATTGTGCTCGGTTGTGTTATGCTCAGGCATTGTCATTTGAATAATTGCGCGCTGGGAGTGGCGACGCAGGATGAAATTTTAAGAAAAAGATTCAGGGGAAAATCGGAATACGTCGAAAATTATTTTCGTTTCGTTTCCGAAGAATTGCGCTGCATTATGGCGGAATTAGGTTTTCGTAAAATAGATGAAATGATAGGCAGGACAGATTTACTTGAACTTAACAAAGAAATAATTCCATGGAAAGCCAAAGACATAGATTACGCGCGCGTTTTGTATAAACCTAAGGTGCCCAAAGAGGTGGGCGTTTATTGCACTACCAGACAAAACCATAATATAGACGCTGTTCTCGACAGAAAACTTATTGAATACGCGAAACCCGCGCTGGATAACGCCGAAGCGGTTTCAAGAGAATTAAAGATTACCAACGAAGACAGAACTACAGGAGCAATGTTGAGCGGAGAGGTTTGTAAACGTTACGGAGAAAGCGGGCTTGCCGAAGATTGTATTAATTTCAAATTCAAGGGAATAGCCGGCCAGAGTTTCGGCGCGTGGCTTGCTACGGGTGTAACTTTAGAACTCGAAGGCTTGGCGAACGACTACGTCGGTAAGGGGATTTCCGGCGGGAAAATAATCGTGTATCCCGATAAAAAAGCCGACTATAAAGCGTGTGATAATATTATCATAGGCAATACCTGTTTTTATGGAGCGATTTTCGGTGAGGCATACATAAGCGGTGCCGCGGGAGAAAGATTTTGCGTAAGAAATTCAGGGCTTTATGCCGTTGTCGAAGGTGTGGGTGATCACGGCTGTGAATACATGACCGGAGGCAGAGTCGTTATTCTTGGAAAAACCGGCCGGAATTTCGGCGCCGGTATGTCGGGCGGAATTGCTTATATTTACGACGAAGAAGGCGTTTTTCCTGCTAAATGCAATAAAGAAATGGTGGAACTCGAGAAGCTGACTGCCGACGACGAACAGATTATTTATAAACTTGTACACAGTCATTATGTTTACACAAACAGCGCCGCCGCCAAAGAATTGCTTGATGATTTTAAAAGCAGGTTGCATAAATTCGTAAAGGTGATGCCGTTGGAATATAAAAATATTTTAAAAGCTAAAATGCTTGAAGAGAAACTCGATTTGACGGAGGAGTCTGATGGGTGATATAAAGGGTTTTTTAAAAGTAAAAAGACAGAATGCCGGATACAGACCGGTTTGTGAGAGAATAAAAGATTTTCAGCCGGTGACGATTTCGCGTCCTATAGAGCAGTCTAAAGAACAGGCTTCGCGCTGTATGGATTGCGGGACGCCTTTTTGTCACTGGGGATGTCCTATAGGAAATTATATACCGGAATGGAACGATTTCCTTTTTCATGGGTTTCATCAAAAAGCGTTCGAACTTTTAGATGCTGTGAATAATCTGCCTGAAATTACCGGAAGATTATGCCCGGCTATATGTGAATACGCCTGCGTTTTAGGTATATCGGATGACCCTGTAACAGTGAGAGAAAACGAGCTTGCCATTATCGAGTACGCTTTTAAGAAAAAAATTATAAAGGCTAATCCTCCAAAGAAAAGAACCGAAAAAAAAATAGCGGTTGTGGGTTCAGGACCGGCGGGATTGAGCTGCGCGGCTCAGCTTAACCGCAAAGGACATAAGGTGGTAGTTTTCGAAAAAGATGATAAAATAGGGGGCTTACTGCGTTACGGTATACCTGATTTTAAACTCGAGAAAAATATAATTGACCGGCGCCTGTCTTTATGGCGGGAAGAAGGCATAGAATTTAAAACCGGTGTTGACGTTGGTGTAGATTACCGGGTTTCCAAATTAAAAAAAGAATTTGACGCGGTTTCTCTTGCCTGCGGCAGCCGTGTTTCCAGAGATTTGAAAATAGAAGGACGCGAATTAAAAGGAATTCATTTCGCGCTTGATTATTTAACTCAAGCCAATAAAATAGCTGCAGGTGTGAAGATATCCGAAAATAAAAAAATTAATGTGAAGGATGAAAAAGTTCTGGTAATTGGCGGGGGAGATACCGGTTCGGATTGCATCGGCACTGCCAACCGTCAGGGAGCGAAATGTGTAACCCAGATAGAAATTTTAGAACAGCCTTCTCTTGACAGAACTTCCGAATATCCGTGGCCTGTATATCCTCTTATCTTAAGAAAATCAAGCAGTCATGAAGAAGGCGCCCAAAGACACTGGTCTGTTCTTACGAAGAAATTTACCGGCGAAAACGGAAATGTAAAAGGTGTTTTGTGTGCGAGGGTGGAGTATTCCGGAAAAGATTCAAACGGCAGGCCGATAATGAAAGAAATCGCCGGCAGTGAGTTTGTGATAGAAGCTGATTTAGTTGTTTTAGCGATAGGATTTACGCATCCGGAACATTCTGCACTACTTAAAGATTTAAAACTCGATTTTGATGCCAGAGGCAATGTTAAGGCAGGAGAAAATTACATGACTTGTGCCAAAGGCGTATTTTCCTGTGGGGATATGCATAGAGGCCAGTCGCTGATAGTATGGGCAATCGCCGAAGGCCGTGCCGCCGCTGAGAATATAGATAAATATCTTTCTAAAAAATCTAAATCGTGGCGTGCGGGTGATTTGGCTTGATAACTGCAATCCACACTTGACTTTTTTGACCCAATAGGTTATATTTGTCAATATGATGATTAAACGCAATATCTCCAATAAGTTACAACAAGAATTAACCCAACCGGAAATTCTTATTCTTTTGGGGGCACGCCAAGTTGGCAAGACGACACTTCTTAGAATGTTGGAAAAGTACGCTCGTCAAAAAGGACTAAGGACGACTTTTTTTGATTTAGAACAGCCGCAAGTATTAGCTGATTTTAACCGGCCGGATAAAGAAATTATGCAAATGTTAAGCGAGTCCGGCGAAGTTGTTTTTATTGACGAGTTCCAGTATGTGCGCAATATTTCCAAAATCTTAAAAGCTATCTTTGACTCTAAAAAGAAAATAAAGATTATTTGTTCCGGTTCTTCTTCTTTAGAAATCCACAAGCATTTAAAAGAAAGCTTGGCAGGCAGAAGATTCTTATACCATATTTATCCTTTAGAATATGCTGAAATCAAAAGTAGCTTTCCCGATTTTAAATTTGAGGATTATCTGCGTTTTGGCGGTATGCCGGGGTTAACCCACACTGATTTAAAAGAAAGAAAACAACAGATTTTGAATGAGCTTGTGGGAAGTTACATTCTGAAAGACATTAAATCACTCATTAAAGAAGAAAACATCCGTGCTTTTAATCATCTTCTGTATCTTTTAGCCCAGAATCAAGGTTCAACAATTTCCGTGCATTCACTAAGCGCTGAAGTAGGCCTAAGTTCCAAAGCTGTAAATCACTATCTTGATATTCTTGAACAGACTTATGTAAATTACCGTATTTACAGCTATTCTAAAAATTTAGGCAACGAATTAAAAAAATCATGTAAAACTTATTTATATGATTTGGGTGTAAGAAACATGCTTTTAAAAGACTTTTCCGCTATTAGTTTCCGACCTGATAAAGGAGTTGTTCTGGAATCGTTTGTTTTATTGAAACTGCAAACCATACTTATGCCTAATATGGAAATTAAATTTTGGAGGACTAAAGACGGCGGGGAAGTTGATTTTATCCTTCTTAAAGACAGAATCCCTATTCCTATTGAGGTTAAAAGCATGATAAGTTCTACGGATATTCCTTCGGGTCTTAAAAGGTTTCTTAGCCGATATCCGGCTGTTAAATCAGCGTATGTCATTAATGAGCAAATAGAAAAAGAGGTTGAATATGAGGGCTGTCTAATCCATTTTTTGACCTTCGAGAAATTCTCTAAAAATTTTCAGATTGAATAAAATAGTTTGTAAGATAAATAAAAAAATGTGTCTGCCGCTAATTTTTCAAAAAGTTGACAAGTTGTTATTAAAGAACATCATCAAGAGAAAATAGCTAAATAGCTAAAGAAAACACTTTAAATGATGATACGATAGCAGTAATATAATAATAGAGGTGAAGGTATAAAATTTATGTAAGTAATATGCTAAATTTAGTTTATCTATAGCGATATATGAAAAATAAGAGGTGATATATGAAAAAAAATCTTTTGGATACAAAAACTGCTTCGTGGAGTGAACTTATTAAAAATGGCAGAACATTTATTGTTCCAAGATTTCAAAGAGATTATTCGTGGAAAGAAGAACATTGGGACGATTTATGGTATGACATAGAAAATTTAGCTCAAGAGGACTTTCATTATATGGGATATTTAGTTTTGCAAAATAGCCCAACGAATGAATATACAGTTATTGATGGTCAGCAAAGGTTGACTACGTTAAGTATTATTGCATTGGCGGTTATTCAAAATATACAAGAATTGATAGATAGAAAAATTGATTCTGAAAATAATGAGGAACGAAAAAAGCTATTGATGACTTCTTATCTCGGGCATAAAGACCCGACCTCGTTAATAGCGAAGAGTAAGTTAACACTTAACAGAAATAATAATGATTTTTATCAGAGTTATGTAATGCGTTTTAGGAAGCCGACCACCAGAAGCAAGTTAAAACCTTCTGAAAAACTTCTTATTGAAGCGTTTGAGTATTTCTATAAAAAGATAAACATCAAATTTAATGATGATATTTCCGGAGAAAAACTGGCTAATTTTCTAGATAAAGAAGTTGCTAATCAATTAGTATTTACGTTTATCACAGTCGATAACGATTTAAACGCTTATAAAGTATTTGAAACTCTTAATTCGCGTGGAGTAAGGCTTTCGCCGACAGATTTGCTGAAAAATTATTTATTTATGGTAGCTGTGCAAAACGGCGAAACCGATATTGATCAGGCTGAACGACAATGGCAGAATATCAATAATGTTTTAGGTAATATTGAATTTACAACCTATTTAAGGCATTTTTGGAATTCTAAAAATAGTATAGCCAGAAAACAGAATTTATTTAAAATTGTTAAAAATTCAATTGTTACCGCGGAACAAGCTTTTGAATTGCTTGATGAGTTGGAAAATAACGCACAGCTTTATGCCGCATTTTCCCAGCCCGAAGATGATATTTGGAAATCGGCGGAACAACATGAATATATTAGGCAGTTAAAACTGTTCGGCGTAACTCAATGCTACCCGCTTTTATTGGCAGCTTATAAAAAATTTAATGCAAATGAATATGCGCGTTTACTGCGATGTTGCGCTGTAATTGCTTTTCGTTATAATGTGATTGGCGGTTTAAATCCAAATAAATTAGAAGATGAATATAATAAAACAGCTAAGGATGTTAACGATGGGAAAATTATAAATGCGCGGGATGTTTTTAGATGTCTAAAATCCGTTTATGTTTCTGATGAAGAATTTGAGACTGGGTTTGCTTCAAGAAGTATTATCACCAAAGCTAAGGGTACTAAGCTGGTTAGATATATTTTATTTTCGCTGGAGAATCAGATTAGTAATAAAAAATATGATTTCTTAGATAGTGCGGTGACTATTGAACATATATTGCCAGAAAATCCGTCTCAAGAGTGGGAAACATATTTTAATGTTGATGACCAAACACAATATATGTTCCGATTGGGTAATTATACACTTTTGGAGCAGTCAAAGAATAAAGATGGTCATAATTTTCTTTATGCCCAAAAGAAAGAAATTTATAAAAAGAGTAGTTTTAAAATAACTGCGCAGGACAGTATTTGTGATGAATGGACTCCGGAAAGAGTTATAGAACGACAGAAAAAATTGGCAAGATATGCCAAAACAGTATGGAAATTTGATTAATTTTTTCCATATCCCCAAAATTTTAAAAATCTGTGCACTTCGGAAGTGCACAGATTTTATTGTTGGTTTCAGTTGAGGTTTCCATACATTCGCGGCCAGAAAACCGCACCCTGAAGGGTGCGGATGAATAATGGCTGCTCAGTATTTCGCTTAAAGAAACCTCGGGGTTTAGCCTGAGGAGCTTCATTTTATGCCTATGCGAAATGTTGAGAAATAACAGAGGAATTATTTTGAGGATACGTTATGAATGAAAGATTAAAAGAAATATTAAAGAAAAACGCGGAGTTTGAAAGAAAAAGCCCTTATAATTTTTGCGACCGTTGGTGTGAGAGATGTGTTTATGAAAAGCAGGTTCGTTGCAAATTATATCAGGATGAACTTGAGCAAAAAATAACCTGTATCGCTCATGGCAGGGAACCGGATGATCCTGAAATTACGGCAAAGGTTATGGAAAAGCAATATGAAGGGATGAAAGATTTCGCGGATAAGTGTGAAGAATTTGAAATTGATTCTGATGAAGACGCTGATGGCTATGAATTTGAAAAGATAAAAGACCATATTGAATTAGCGCCGAATAATGCCTTACTAAGGACTACCGAAGAATATCGAAAAAGAGCGGCGCTATTTTTAAAAAATACATTATATAAAGATGCCGTGAAAAACTCGGAACTTGTTTATGATTTTGAAACAATCGCGTGGTATCATACACTTTTGCCGGTAAAAATACAAAGGGCGTTAAACGGTTTTTACGAACCTGTATGTGGAGAAGAAATTTCTCTTCATGACGCGATTGCTCAATTTGAAATTTGCAAAAAAGCCATTGAAGAATCGATAAAAGCTTTGCGGAAAATTAAAGGCTTTTATCCCTCTGGTCTTCCTCAAGTAACGACGCTTTTGGTTTTATTGGATAATGTTTTTAGCAGGATACGGATAATGGAAGAAAATATTTAACCTGAAATTCGCGTAATGGTGAAAGAGAGAAGGGCGTTTTTTTAAAGCAGATAGAAATTAGGTTCTTTTGCCACAGTAAACAAGAAAAACCGAAAATTTCGGTAATACAATAAAATCAAGGGACAAATGGTTCTTATGTTCCCCCGCCCGAATGCTGTGTTTCTGGATTCCCGCCCGCGCGGGAACGACGGTGTAGTAGTAAGTTTGGACAGCAATTATCAGGTTTGTGACTTAAATTCCGTATTTTTACGTGGTTGAAAAACTTTCTTGCCTTATAAGAAATAATGTATATAATAGGGAGAAGAATAAAAGCTGGAGATTGGTGTGAATCGATGAAAACAGTAAAAGCGTTGCTTGTTTTAGAAGATGGGAAAGTTTTTGAAGGTTTTTCTTTTGGCGCCGGCGGCCAAAGATTCGGAGAAGTGGTTTTTAACACCGGCATGGCAGGTTATCAGGAAATTCTTACCGATCCTTCCTACAAAGGGCAGATTGTCTGCATGACTTATCCTCTCATCGGCAATTACGGCGTAAATCAGCAGGACATAGAATCCAGAAAGCTTTTCTTGGAGGCGTTTGTCGTAAGAGAAGCGAGCACTGTTGCCAGTAATTGGCGTTCTGAGAAAGGGTTAAGTCAGTATCTCAAAGAAAATAATGTTATTGGAATAGAGGGAGTGGATACCCGCGCTTTGACCCGCCACATAAGGCTTCATGGAGCCATGAAGGCCGTTATTTCTACCGAAGAGTTTGATGTTAAAAAATTGGTTAAAAGAGCCGCTGAATCGCAGGGTTTGGTTGGCAGAGATTTGGTTAAAGAGGTCACTTTCGGTAAAATTCAGCATCTTAATAAAAAAGGCAAATATAAAGTCGTAGTCTTGGACTGCGGCGTCAAATCAAATATTTTAAGAGAATTGGTAAAAAGAAAATGCGCGCTTACTATTGTGCCGGCGCAGACTACCGCTCGCGAAATTCTGGCTTTTGCGCCGGACGGAGTTTTGCTTTCCAACGGTCCAGGGGATCCGGCGGCAGTAACTTATGTTGTCGAAACCGTAAAAAGTTTATTAGGCAAAGTGCCTGTTTTTGGGATATGTCTCGGGCATCAGATGCTGGGTATGGCCTTGGGATATAAAACGTATAAACTTAAGTTTGGACATCATGGCGTGAATCATCCGGTAAAAGATTTGAATACGGGTAGAATTGCCATAACTTCCCAGAATCACGGTTTTTGCGTAGACATTAAAGAGAAAAACACAAATATAGAAATGACTCATGTGAATTTAAATGACGGGACATGTGAAGGCATAAGGCATAAAAAGCTGGATGCTTTTTCAGTGCAGTTTCATCCTGAAGCCGGTCCCGGACCCAACGACGCGAAATATTTATTTGATGAATTTATAAATATGATGAAAGGGAATAAATAATCAAGATACTTGCCTACGGTAGGCAGATGTTTGTATCTTGTATCTTGGTTAATTATTATTTTTGAAAAACAATGCCAAAACGTAAAGATATACACAAAATTTTAATTATCGGTTCAGGGCCTATTGTAATCGGTCAAGCCTGCGAATTCGATTATTCAGGCACGCAAGCCTGTAAAGCTCTTAAAGAAGAAGGTTTTAAAGTAGTTTTAATTAATTCGAATCCCGCTACCATAATGACCGATCCCGAGCTTGCCGACGCTACTTATATTGAGCCCATAACGGTGGATGTGCTTGAAAAAATCATAAAAAAAGAAAGGCCTGATGCCGTTCTCCCGACGATGGGAGGGCAGACAGCCCTAAATGCGGTCATGAAGGCGGTAGAAAAAGGCATTTTCGATAAGTATAAAGTCAAGATGATCGGCGCTAGTTATGAGGCTATAAAAACAGCCGAGGACCGCAAATATTTTAAAAAAGCCATGCAGGAAATAGGATTGGATTTGCCTAAAAGCGCGTTGGCTTATAATATGAAAGAGGCTAAGGGCGCGCTTAAAAAAATAGGCCTGCCGGTTATTATCAGGCCCAGTTTTACCCTTGGCGGTACCGGCGGCGGCATAGCTATGACCGAAGAAGAGTTTGAAAGAATAGCGGATTTGGGTTTAAAAAACAGTATGATTAGCGAGATATTGGTAGAAGAATCGGTTATCGGATGGAAGGAATATGAGCTTGAAGTTATGCGAGATTCCATGGATAACGTTGTTATAATATGTTCTATTGAAAATTTCGATCCGATGGGAATTCATACCGGCGATTCTATAACAGTCGCCCCTGCCCAGACTTTAACCGACATTGAATACCAGAAAATGCGCGACGCTTCCTGCGCCATCATAAGAAAAATAGGTGTCGAGACCGGAGGTTCGAATATCCAGTTCGCGGTAAATCCCAAAAACGGCAGGATGGTCGTTATCGAAATGAATCCCAGAGTTTCACGCAGTTCCGCTTTGGCTTCCAAGGCTACCGGTTTTCCGATAGCGAAATTCGCCGCGAAATTGGCGGTGGGATATTCTTTAGATGAAATAAAAAATGATATTACCAAAGAAACTCCGGCTTCTTTCGAGCCTGCCATAGATTACTGCGTGGTTAAAATTCCGAGATTTACATTCGAGAAATTCCCTGAGGCGAAGGACATTTTAGGTATTTCCATGAAGTCGGTTGGCGAAACTATGGCTATTGGCAGGACTTTTAAGGAAGCTCTGCAAAAAGGTTTAAGAGGACTTGAAATTGGTCACTGCGGTCTGGATAATAAAAAAAATTACAGGCGTATTCCGGATGAAAAAATCGAACTCAGGCTGAAAGAACCCAACGCGTCGAGAATATTTTACATAAAATACGCTCTTCAGAAAGGTTTCAGCGTAGAGGAAATTGTAAAACTTACCATGATAGACCCGTGGTTTATTCAAAATATAAAAGAAATCGTTGATGTCGAGAAACAATTGTCGGGCATTGATTTTAAGTCCGCGGGAAAAGAAAATAAATTTGATAGAAGTTTAGTATTAAAAGCAAAACAATTTGGATTCAGCGATAAACAGATTGGAGAATTAACAGACACCGATGAACTTACGGTAAGAAAATTAAGGAAGAAAGCGGGCATAGAAACTACTTTTAAACTGGTTGATACATGCGCCGCGGAGTTTGAGGCTTACACGCCGTATTATTATTCGACTTATGAAACCGAAGACGAAGCGCGTGTTTCGAAAAAGAAAAAGATAATGATTTTGGGCGGCGGTCCCAACAGGATAGGTCAGGGTATAGAATTCGATTATTGCTGTTGTCACGCTTCTTTTGCTCTGAAAGAATTGGGTTATGAAACTATTATGGTTAATTCCAATCCCGAGACGGTTTCGACAGATTATGATACTTCCGATAAACTTTATTTCGAGCCGCTGACTTTCGAAGATGTGATGAATATCGTGGATAAAGAAAAGCCTGACGGGGTGATAGTGCAGTTTGGCGGGCAGACGCCTCTTAATTTAGCGAGAAAACTTAAACACGCGGGCGTAAAAATAATAGGTACATCCGTGGATTCTATAGACCTTGCCGAAGACCGTGATAAGTTTTCCAAATTGATAGAAGAACTAAAAATAAATCAGTCTCCCAACGGCTCGGCGGTTTCGAAAGAAGAGGCGCTGAAAATCGCGCGCAAAATCGGTTATCCTGTATTGGTCAGGCCTTCGTATGTTTTGGGCGGCAGAGCGATGAAAATAGTTTACGACGAAAAATCGTTGAGGGTGTTTATCAAAGAAGCGAAAGAAGTTTCCGAGGAAAGTCCTATTTTGATAGATAAATTTCTGGAAGACGCGGTAGAAGTTGACGTGGACGCGATTTCCGACGGCAAAAAAACGGTAATCGGCGGGATTATGGAACACATAGAGGAAGCCGGTATTCATTCTGGAGATTCGGCATCTGTTCTTCCCCCGCATACGTTAAGTGATGAAATTATTGCCGATATAAGAGAGTGTACTTATAAAATAGCTAAAGCATTAAAAGTCATCGGACTTTTGAATATACAATTCGCGGTTAAAGGAGACATTGTTTACGTTCTGGAAGTCAATCCCAGGGCATCGCGCACTGTTCCTTTTGTAAGCAAAACAACCGGAGTTCCTCTGGCGAAAATAGCGGCAAAGGTCATGACGGGAAAAACATTGCATGAACTTAAATTTACCGCGGGAAAAATTCCCCGGCATTTTGCTGTCAAAGAATCGGTTTTGCCTTTTTCCAGATTTTCAGGCGTGGATATAATTCTTGGCCCGGAAATGAAATCGACAGGGGAAGTTATGGGGATAGATGCCTCTTTTGGTATTGCTTTTTATAAATCGCAGGTAGCCGCCGGACAGATTCTGCCGGTTAAGGGGAAAATTTTTATAAGCGTTAAAAACAGCGATAAAAGAAATATTGTTTTTGTCGCGAAAAAACTTTATGATATGGGATTTGAGATTTTGGCAACAAGGGGAACGGAGAAAGTACTACAGGCTAATAATATAGAAGTTGAAGTGGTCGGCAAAATTGCCGAAGGCCACAATGATATACTGGAGTTGATTAAAAAAGGACAATTGAAATTGGTTATAAATACCCCTTCGGGACAGAAGGGGCAGTCGGATATGAAATCTATACGCAGTTTGGCCGTGGCGCACGGTGTTCCCTGCATAACTACCATCCAGGGCGCGCAGGCGGCTGTCAATGGTATGGAAGCGGTAAAAGAAAAAGATTTTAAAGTAAAGTCTATACAGGAATATATAGAAGAATCAAAATGACAAAGCAAAGATAGTTTTGAACCTATAGGGGCGGGGTGCTTCCTTCGACAGGCTCAGGACAAGTAGTCTTCGTCCGTTAATTTGTAAATTTATTAAAGGAGTTATTATGCCGAAATACATTTTTGTTACCGGAGGAGTTGTATCGAGTTTAGGTAAAGGTATAGCTTCTGCTTCCATAGGTAAATTGCTCGAATCCCGCGGCCTGAAAGTTACTTTAATCAAATGCGATCCTTATATCAATGTTGACCCCGGAACAATGAATCCTTACCAGCATGGAGAAGTTTACGTTACCGATGACGGAGCTGAGACTGACCTTGATTTGGGGCATTATGAACGTTTTACCAAATGCGGTCTTACCAAAGATAATAATATTACTACCGGCAAAATTTATCATCGGGTAATTTCCAAAGAAAGAAAAGGCGATTATCTCGGTCAGACCGTTCAGATTATTCCGCACATCACCGATGAAATCAAAAACAGTATAAGAAAAGTTTCCGCGGGCAAAAAAATAGACGTGGTCATAGTCGAAATCGGAGGAACGGTTGGCGACATAGAAGGCCTCCCGTTTTTGGAATCTATAAGACAATTTATTCTGGAAGAAGGGCATGGTAACGCCATCAGCATTCATGTAACACTTGTCCCTTACATAAGAAGCGCCGGGGAAACCAAGACAAAACCTACACAGCACAGTGTCGGGAAACTTAGAGAAATAGGTATTCAGCCCGATGTTCTGCTTTGCCGTTCAGAGAAGCCTTTAGCCAAAGAGTCGAGAGAAAAAATAGCCTTATTTTGTAATGTCCGCGGGGAAGCCGTAATACAAGCGCCGGATGTAGAGAGCGTGTATGAAATACCTCTTATTTTCGCGCAGCAAAAACTCGATGAACTTATTCTTAATTTGCTTCATATAAAAAAGAAGCCGCATGATTTAAAGGACTGGCGCGGAAAAGTGGTGGGAAGAATAAAAAAACCGGTTAATAAAACGAAAATCGCGGTAGTCGGGAAATATATTGCTCTTCAGGATGCGTATAAATCTATTTACGAGGCCCTGCTTCATGGCGGCATTGCCAATAACGCGAAAGTAGAAATAGAAAGGATTGATTCGGAAAACGTATCAACCGGCAATATAAAGAAATATCTTGAGGGAGTAAACGGTATACTTGTGCCGGGAGGATTCGGACATAGGGGTGTCGAGGGCAAGATAGAAGCCGTGAAATACGCCCGTGAAAACAACATTCCTTTTTTTGGTATTTGTTTAGGGATGCAGATAGCGGTAATTGAATTCGCCAGA
This sequence comes from Candidatus Omnitrophota bacterium, assembly GCA_043822625.1. Classification (GTDB taxonomy): domain Bacteria; phylum Omnitrophota; class Gorgyraeia; order DAOVKU01; family DAOVKU01; genus JBDRBQ01. The sequence goes on from JBDRBQ010000111.1 coordinate 24,607, forward strand.
AACGTTTGCGGTTTAAAAGACGCGAACTCTACCGAGTTCAATAAGAAAACGCCTTATCCTGTAATATGTCTCTTGGAAGAACAGAAGAACGTAAAAATAAAAGGCGCTACCATGCGGTTGGGAAGATATGCATGTGAATTAAAAGAAGGCACCAAAAGTATGAAAGCTTATAAACAGAGCAAAATTTCAGAAAGACACAGGCACCGCTACGAATTTAATTCAGCATATAAAAACATTTTAGAAGAAAAAGAATTTGTGATTGCCGGTATTTATCCCGGTGTAAATCTCGTGGAAATTATCGAATTAAAAAATCACCCATGGTTTGTGGCCTGCCAATTTCATCCGGAGTTTCAGTCTAAACCCGACAAAGCTCACCCTTTGTTCAGGGATTTTGTTAAAGCGGCACTTAGATAATTGCGACGGCTTCCCTGTTTTGTAAAGTAATAAGAATAATTTTTATTGCCAAAGAAGATAGAATGTTGTAAAATCTGGGTTAATAATAATTTTCAATGCCCCCGTGGCGGAATTGGCATACGCGGCAGGTTGAGGGCCTGTGCTCTTTGAGCGTGCTGGTTCGAGTCCAGTCGGGGGCACCATTTTATTTATTAATGTTTTCGGGGAAATTTTTGGTATAATATTTATATGACTGATTATAATTCAAAGCCTATTATTAACTTGAGTGAGGATTTTACGCACTTATCTAAGGCTCCTATTGTGGAAGCTGTCATTGATATTCGTATTACACCTAAAAATATCTTAGATGAGCATGCAGCGTTTCCTTTTTTTAAAGAGCGATTGAGTGATTATTCTAAGCAAGAGAATATGAATGCTAAATCCCTACAAATTGAAGTTGGCAAAGAACGAAATGCTCCGGTTGTTAAAGATTTAGGATTTGTAGGAACTAAAGTTAGTTCGACATCCGAGCCATATATTGCCCAATTTTATAAAGAAGCATTCATTTTTAGCAGGCTTTCTCCTTACAACGAATGGAAAATTTTTATGGCTGAAGCTATTAGGTTATGGGGGCTTTATTGCGAATTAGTTGAACCGGAAGAGATTCTAAGAATAGGCGTGCGATTTATAAACAAAATAGATGTCATAGAAAGTCAGATAGAACTAAGTAATTATTATGAGAATGCCCCTGATTCAATAAAAAATACAGTTTGGCCTATACTTAACTATATGCATAAAGATACATATCAACCTACGCCCATTTACATAGTAAATATAATAAAAACTGTCAAGCATATTTCGGACAAATCTATAGCAGGCCTAATTTTGGATATAGATGTTATTATGAACAAAAAATTCGGGAATGATTTAAAAAAAATAACAGATCATCTTATTTATATGAAATGGTTGAAGAATAAAGCATTTTTTAATAGTATAAAGCCTAATATAATAGAAAGGTATAAATAAAATGCCAATTCTTTTAGAGCCGAAAAGCGAATATTTAATAATGTCCGGACATGCCAGTGGTATTGGGGATGAAACAGATAAAAAAATACAAGAAGATAATTTGCATATAGCAGAATCAGCTTATTTGTTTAGCTTTTCTTCCTGCTATGAAATGTTGTTTGAGATAGCAAGGGATTGTTCAGAACCGGGTTGGGATGGTTATGACGCAGTTCCTATCTCAGGGGAAGTTTATCTTAAAATATTTACCTTAATTAACAATTTTTCTATAGGATTACAAGCTCCTGAATTGGTACCAGAAAATGATGGGGCAATTACTCTTGAATGGCATAAGAACCATAAACAAGAAATATCAATTAGTATTAATCCGAATAATATTGCATATTATGCTTGTTTGGATGGAAGCGAAAAAAAACATGGTTCATGTGTACTTCAAGAGAGCTTACCGCCTTTTTTAATAAACATGATAGACCAAATTTTAGATAGTTGAAAAATGAATTATTCCTTTGTTAAAGACACAGAAATGTTGACAAGATTTGTATTTACTCCTCAACATATTGACAAAAGAGATGGTTCTATTAAATGGCAAGCGTTTAAGCCTGCCTCTGATGGAACTTCTGTTACAAGACAAGATTATGTTTCGCCGGAAAAAATATTGCAGTTAGGGGTAGAGATTGCAAAAGCTCGTAAGCATTCTACGAAATTGCATAGTAAAGCTGAAATTCTGGCGCAAAATGCCCGCAAACTTAAAATTGATGTAACAGCAGCTCCGACTGCAAGAGATCCTAACCACGCTAATATTGTTAAGTGGCCTTCCGACAAAAATGAAGTAATGATGTTGTGCAAGGAATTGCTTATTGCATCAAGGCATGTTTTATCTTATTTGCCGTAGTATTTTTAAGGTGCAATATAATTTTTAGGGGAAAACCTGCCTGCGTTAGGCAGGCATCGGGTCCCGAATGTAGAAACTTCATTGAGAGTTTTTTCGGGATCCCGTTGCTTCGGGAGTTTTCTTTTAAGGAGTGAAGAGCGACGTTCGAGTCCATATTTGCATAGCGCAGAGAGCAATGGAAAGGGTAACCTCAAAATTATGGTTGATTGTCTTTTCTGTAAAATCATAAAAAGAGAAATTCTAAGCGAAATTATTTATGAGAATGAAAAAGTCCTCGCCTTTAAAGACATTAGTCCCAAAGCCCCGGTGCATGTTTTGATTATTCCAAAAAAGCATATAAGCGGAATTTTAGAATTAAATCAGGAAAATTCTTGTTTGGCCGGGGAAATGATTACGGCGGCTAAAGAAATAGCAGAATCGAGCGGTCTTAAAGATACAGGCTACCGATTGGTTTTTAACTGTGGTCCCGACGCGGGACAAGCGGTTTTTCATTTGCATCTTCATTTACTGGGGGGAAGAAAGTTAGGCTGGCCTCCGGGATAACTTTCGATTGAAGGGGGGGGGCGGATGCTTGCAATTATTCCTATCGGCAGAATCAGTGTCAGAATTTCGGATTATCTTCAACAGTATACGGCAGAAATTTTCAAGACAAAGGTCAAGGTTTTACCTCGAATTCGTGTTTCTCTAAAAGCCCGCAATAGTTTAAGAAAGCAATATAACGCGAACACCATACTGGAAATTATTTTAGCCGGTTTTAAAAGAAAAAATTTCGAAAAAATACTTGTCGTTATAGACAAAGATCTTTATGTGCCGGAACTTAATTTTATCTTTGGTATGGTGGAGAAAATCGGAGGACGAAAAGGCATTATTTCTGTTACGCGTTTACGCGAAGAATTTTATTGCCGTCCTAAAGATGAGATTTTATTTTTCGAACGTGTTTTGAAGGAAGCTGTTCATGAGATAGGGCACCTATGCGGTATCAGTCATTGCGGGAATCCGCGTTGTGTAATGTATTATTCGAATGGTGTATGGGATACGGATGCCAAAGACCACAACTTTTGCTATGCTTGCAGGGAAAGCCTTAATGCTAAAACAAGTTTAAATGTCTGTTCATTATCTGATAGACGGTTATAACCTTATGAATCAAATCCCCTCCATTTCTTCTGAAAAGCTGGAAGATGCACGGCAGAGCCTTGTGCGTTTTATAAAGAAAAATAATCTTACGGGCAGTTTTAGAAACGAGGTTACCATTGTTTTCGACGGTAAGGAAGAAGTTTTTAGCCTTTCAGTCGAGAAGGAGTTTAAAATTATTTTCAGCAAAGGAGAAATCGCCGACGATAAAATTAAAAGAATGATAGCTTCTTCTGAAAATCCGGCGAGAATAATTTTGGTTACCAACGATAAAGACCTGGTCTTTTTCGCGAAAAATCACGGCGCTTATGTCCATTCCGTGAAGGTTTTTTTAAGTAAAGTTTCGAAGTCTGAAAATAAAAGTATCGCCGGAGGGCTAACCGATAAATCGAGACTGCCTTTTAGAAAAGCTCATGAAATAACGCAGGAACTTAAGAAAATTTGGCTGAACGGAGAAAAGGATAAAATTTAAAGTGAAGACGGAAAACGCGGTGAATGAAGCTCCGCGGGCTGGAGCCCGCAGTTTCTCGAGGCGAAATGCTGAGCCGGCCAAGCACCATTCACACTATGAATGGTGCGGTTTTGGGGCCGCGAATGTATAAAGATATTTTGTTGTCTATTTATGACCGCCTTTATAAAACTTTTGGTCCCCAGCATTGGTGGCCGGGAGAAACTAAATTTGAAATTATGGTGGGGGCTATTTTGACGCAGAATACTTCATGGCAAAACGTCGAGAAGGCAATTGGAGAGCTTAGAAAAAGAGATATGCTTTCTTTTGATAAATTGAAGAAAGTGCCTGTCAAAGAATTAGCTTCTTTAATAAAAAGCTGCGGGTATTATAATGTAAAAGCGAAAAGGCTTAAAAGTTTTTTTGATTTTCTGGCAGAAAAGGGTGGGGTAGACGGTGTTTTTAAAGAAGATTCTTTTGTTTTGCGCGGTCAATTGCTTAGAGTAAACGGCATAGGACCGGAGACCGCGGATTCAATTTTGCTTTACGCCGGGCATATGCCTTTTTTTGTGGTGGACGCTTATACTAAAAGAATATTGAGAGCCCACAAAATTATAGATGAAAAAGCGGGTTACGAAGAAGTCCAGAATTTGTTTATGGATAATTTAAAGTGCGATGAAAAATTATTTAACGAATATCACGCTTTGATAGTAAGATTAGGCAAGGAATATTGTAAAACCAAACCTAAATGCGACAGATGTCCTTTAAAGGGAGTTAATGAAGAATGGCGAAAGCGCGAAATCCGGAAAACGTAAAATTAATAATTGGCTTGATTTCCAAAAAAGAATATTTAGAATCGGTCATCGGCATATTAAAGAAAAAAATCGGCGCGATTGATTTCTATTCTGATGTTTTTAATTTTACGCATACCGATTATTACTTTAAGGAAATGGGATCACCTCTTTGCCGGCAGTTTATAAGTTTTAAAAAATTGGTTTCACCGGTTTGTTTATGGAAGATGAAAAGATTTACTAATAAGCTTGAGAATAAATTTTTAAAAGAAGGCCGTCGCCAAATAAATATTGACCCCGGTTATCTTAATTTTTCGAAGCTGGTTTTGGCCTCGGCTAAAGATTTTGCGCACAGGATTTATTTGAATAAAGGCATATATGCCGAAATTACTTTGATATATCAGAACGAGGAGTATCAAAAATTAGAATGGACGTTTCCCGATTACGCGAGTGAAACTTACCGACGCCTTTTTAAAGAAGTAAGGAATATTTATGCGAAGCAGGTTAAAGAAAGAAAAAATATTGGTTAGCGCGTGTCTCTTTGGTATCGGATGCCGTTTCGACGGTAAAACCAAAGATTATGAAATAGCGCCTCGTCTTATGGATAAAGCAATATGCTTTCCGGTATGTGCTGAGATTTTAGGCGGTTTTGGCGTACCGCGCCGGCGCATCGAAATAAAAGATGGGGACGGCAAAGACGTTTTAGAAGGCAAGGCGAAAGTTTTGACGCAAAAAGGGATTGATGTAACCAATGAAATGGTTAAAGCCGCGCGGGTAATACTTGAATTTTGCCTCAACGCGGATATAAAAAAAGCTGTTTTGAAAGAAAAAAGTCCTTCATGCGCGAAGCATTTTATACATGATGGTTGTTTCGCTAATAAAATAATAGAAGGGAAGGGAGTCTTAACGGCTTTGCTTGAACAATACGGTATAGAAGTTTTTTCCGAAACAGAAATTGATAAATTATGTCCTTAACGTGTTTGGTCTGTGAAGTTTTACAGCGTGTCGTAAAAGGTAACTTTTATTCGTTGTTTTCCAGCTGAGAAATTAGATTAGCTGTTTCCGCGGCGTGAGGAAAACGTGAATCTATGGAAAGAGCTCTTTTAAAAGAAGAAAGAGCTCTTTCTTCTTTAGTATCTTTAAAATAAGCCATTCCTAAGTGATAATATATTTCCGCGTTATTATTTATCAAACCCGCGGCTTTTTCCAGATTTTCGATTGCTTTTTTCACGTCGCCTTTTTTAAAATAAATCCAACCCAGTGTATCATAAATAGTTCCTTCGTTAGGTGATAATTCTACTGCTTTTTCGGCTAAAGGCAGTGCTTCGTTTAGTCTGTTTGTTTCGGCATACAGCCACGCGAGGTTGTTATAAGCAAAACCGGAGTTCGGAGCTAATTCTATAGCTTTTTTATATTGTTCTATAGACGCGCTGTAATTTTTTATTTTATCGTAACAGAATGCTATGTTTAAATAAAGAGGGGCGTATTCCGGCGCGACGGCAATAGCTTTTTTTAAATTGCCGATGGCTTTTTCGAACTCCTCGTTTTCTATATAAATGAAAGAGAGGTTTTGATAAGCTGTAATGAAATCGGGCTGTAGTAAAATTGTTTTTTCGAAAGCCGCAATCGCGTCGTTTGTTTTTAATTCATTAAAAAGAGCTATGCCTAAACCGTAATAAGCGGCCGAATATTCGGAATTATTTTTAATAACGGCATTGAATTCCTTAGCCGCGTTTTCATAATTTCTATTTTGGATGTAATGATCCCCCAGAATTAGATGGGCAATTATATTGTCGGGGTTTGTGGTTAGGTTGTTTTTTGCTAATTCTATAAATTCGGCAGGCCGGCGGGAGTTTTCATTTATAGTTCCCGGTACTATAGTTGCTTTTAATCTGGCAGGGTCTATTTTTAGAATTTTATCAAATTCTTTCAGGGTTTCTTTTTTTTTGTTTGTTGTTTCGTAAAGAAGGGCTAAACTAAGATGAGCGGAACTATCCGCCGGATTTAAAGAGCTTAATTTTAAAAATTGAGAAATCGCCTGCTCCGTATTATTTTGAAGAGCGTATAAACGGCCAAGATTGGCATAGGCAGGCGTGAAGTCAGGGTCTATGGATATAGCTTTTTTAAAGGCTTCTTCGGCTTTGTTTAATTTGAGATTTGCCGCGAATAAAGCGCCGAGTTTATTTTGGATATAAGCGTTTTCAGTATTGATTTTAACGGCGTTCTGTATTTTATCCAGTGCTTCACCGAATTTTCCCTGATTCGTAAGAATTTCTGTGTATGTTACTATCGCGGCTAAATTATCGGGATTCGCGGAAAGCACTTTTTCACATCTCGCGGCGGCTTCGGAGTGTTTTCCCGTGGAATCTAAAATCAGGGCTGTTTGAAGCAGGGCCATTTCAAAATCCGGATAGATTTTTAAAGTCTTTTCAAATTCAATTAAGGCGTTATCTATATCCTGTTTACCGAGATAAGCGGTTGCCAAATTGTAATAACCTGTCGCTGAATCGGGATTCAGAGAGGTCACTTTTTTGAATTCTTCTATAGCTTTATCCGGATTATTTTTCCTTAAATAAGTATTGCCTAAGATATAATGACCTAAAGCGCTTTGAGGGTTTTTGAGAATGATAGTTAGTGCTAATTCCTCCGCTTCTTCAAATTGTCCTAATTTACTGTAAAGCTGACTTAAACCGGCCTGGACATTTGTCAGGTCGGGATTATCTTTTAAAATGTTCTGAAATTGTTTCGCGGCTTTTTCGGGTTCGCCTTTTATGTCATATATCATAGCTAAATTGATTTTCGCGGGAGTGTTTTTGACATCATACTTTAATATACCGGAGAATTCTTTTTCGGCATTGTCGTATTTTCCTTCAAGCGCGTAAAGTCTTCCTAACGCCAGATGAGAGGATGTAAATTCGGAATTTAACGCGATTGCTTTTTTAAAGAAACTTTCCGCGGTTTCTGAATCTTCTTTATTGAGCAGGCATAACGCTTTCAAGTGATAAGCGGAGGGTTCCTGTGGGGCAAGATTAACGGCTTTTTGGGAATAATCAATAGCATGGTCTATTTGGTTTTGAGAAAGGGCTATGGATGCCAGTGTTGTCAAAATCGGGTAAGAGTCAGGGTTTAACGAAAGGGCTTTTTCAAAATTAAGTTTAGCTTTCGCAATCATGTTTTGTTCTAAATATATACTGCCCAAAAACTGATAGCTTAAAAAATTATTCGGTTGTATGGATATTAATTTATTTATATAATTTTCGGCTTTTTCGAATTGTCTATTTTCAAAGTATATCAGCGCCAGTTGGTATAAGCTTCCGGCGTGTTTTGAGTTGAGTTCAAGGGCTTTTTCGAATTCTTTTTGCGCTTGTTGTTTTTGATTTAAGGCTTTTAAGGAAATGCCCAGCTGAAAATGTCCTTCCGTTAAATTGGGTTGTTTCTCAATCAGTTTATTGAATTCTTCCTGAGCCTTGTTAAAATCCCCTTTTTGCAAATAAGCGGCGCCGAGAATATAATGGGTCTCGATGGGATACGTTTCGTTTTTTATAAGAGGTTTAATTTGGTCGATGGCTTTGTCGTTTTCCTTTATCAGAAGGTAAGTGTTTGCCAACGCGAATCGGGCTGTTATGTCCTGAGGGTTTATTTTTAAAGCTTTATTGAAATTAGTAATCGCGTTTTCAGTATCTCCTTTGCTAAGTAAAAATTCACCGAAAGCTATATAAGCTTGAGTGTTTTTTTGGTTTAATTCTATCGCGCGGGCATATTCTTTTTTGGCGTCTTCATTGAGCCCCTGTTTTTCTAAAATTTTAGCAAGATTGATATGTGCTTCAATGTAAGCGGGATTTTTTTGAATGGCTTTGGAAACGGCATTGTTGGCCCCTTTTAGGTCGTTTTTGGCAAAAAGGCAATTAGCGAGAAAATTGTAGGCTTCGGCGTTATCCGGTTTTAGAGAAACGGCTTCGTTGCAAATGTCCAGCGCTTCTTTGGTTTTGCCTTCCATGATTAAAATAGGCACCAACTGTAGTTTTGCTTCAAGTAAGTCCGGTTTTAGAGAAACGGCTTTTTCCAATTCCGCTTTGGCCGATGGCAATTGATTCTGTTTAAAAAGACAAACCCCGAGGCGGTAATGTGCTTGGGCGAAATTTGGATCAATTTGAAGAGCGTTTTTGAAACTGATAGCGGCTTCGGAGAGTTGGCTGTTTTCTATATACTCCAGGCCTTTGCGGTAAAATTTATTTTTTTTGGCTTGTGAAGGCGAACAATTAATTGTACAAAAAAACAGGCCGGCAAAAAGAAATCCTACAATTACGAATGTTGATTTTTTTATTTTCATGTCAGGGCTCCTTAATATTTTGATATTGATTAATATAATAATATTTATATTTAATATAACAAAATTTTATAATAAAAGCAATGTAATAGACAGCCGTTAAGGATTGTGTTAAAATAACTTAATTATAAAAATGGAGATATTTTTGTTTTGCTGAAAATGCCGATATTTAAATGTAAAAAATCCTGGATTTTATTTATAGTTGTGCTAGCGGCTGGCTTTTTGGTAACCTTTTTTTATCAGACAACGGTAAATCCGGATTTTGTAGAGTTTAAAAAAACTTATGATTTTTATGCTAAAGAAAAAACAGAAAATTTTTTTCTTTTAAACGGATGGCAGTTGAAACAAGAAGAAAACAAAACTTTTGCTTCGATGAGGGGGGGAAGGGCGGTTTTCCTTTTTTTCGCGCCGGAAAGAGATAGCCTTGCTCTAAAAATAACTTATCGCGCGCATAGTCCGTGGCAGGAAATCGCGGTTTATAGTGGTGATGAATTTATTGGAGGATTGAAATCCGACGTTACCGGTCAATGGGTGGACAGGGTGTTGATTCTGCCGCGCAACTTAGTTGTCAATACTTTGAATAAATTAATAGTTGTCAAAAAACTTGGTTCGGAATCGGATTTTTACCGTATTATCGTATCTAATTGTGAAGAAAAAAGAATAGCTTTTTTGCGTATGTATACAGTATGGCGGACGCGGGGAGTGTTTACCGGAGCGAAAAATAATTCCGTTGATTGGAAATTTTGTATCGCGGGCGCTTTTGGGCTAGTATCTTTTTGGCTGATTTATTCCGCGTTGCTTTATTCTATTTCCAATGAGAAATATTTTTATATTCTGAAATCCGATTTTTGGACTTATTCGCCGGCTCTTATGATTTCGGCCGCGCTTTTTTTGATAAGCAGGACGATGTCGGACTATGTTTTTTTTTACTATAATAGCGACTATTTTTTAATGTTGATGGGATTACCGGCTGTTCTTAAAGTTTATCAAATTGTTAAATACGCGAAAAAGGAAAAAGTAAAATTAAGAATATGCCGGTTGAAGCGTAATATCGCGGAGAAATATGATATTGCCGCTAATATGAGTATAGTTTTCTTTATAATGCTTTTTTTTAGCTCCGCGCTTCTTTTGATGTTTAATATGAAATTAAAAGCGGAGTCGCTGGCTAATCCGGCCTTTCTTTTTTTGACAGGGGGAGTTTTGTTGAAAATGGTAAAGTATTTTATTAGAAAGGAATATAGTTAAAGAAAATGAAAATTTTAAGAAGAATTTTATTTTTTGTGTTGTTTTTGTTTCTTTTTTTATGTATGGGTATTATATTGTGGTGTTTTGTGCCGGCAGAGAAGATGGATGTAAGTAAAACTTTTTCTATGCATAATATGGCATATTTGAAATTTAATCTTAATAAAGGCAATGTTTCTCTCTGGGATGAGGCCGTTGATTTTAAATTCGCGGAAGAATTTTTAGCGGGCTCTTTTATGAATAGATTGGCTCTCAAAGCGGGGGGGCGTTTTTTTTCTCCTTTTTGTGTAATGTCATTAGTTAATAAGTCGCCGGGTGGAGAAGATGATTTTAATTATGTTTTTTTAATTAAATCCCAGAAAATAGCTCGTTTTCTGCAAATATCTTTCGGTTTCTATTCGAAATCATCTTCTTTTAAGGAAGGCTATGAACTTGAAAAATTTTGCCGGTGGTCGGTATGGAAAAGCAGAAAGACGGATGAAGATTTAAAAGCGGTTGCTTTTTGTGGTGATACGTGTATTTTTTTCGTAGGGGAAACAAATGTGGCTGAATTTATGTCTGATATGTGTTCGGACTCGAAAGCAAAACCGGAGAAAACAAAACTATTTAATAAAACCGTCCTATGGCCTTTTTTTCTCTATCTGGAGGACGATGAAAAAGTGCTGAATTTTTATTTATCGAAAGCCAAAGAAAAAACCTCTTATGACTTTTTCCCCGCCATTAGTGATTTAAAAGAAGCTTTTGTATCTTTTGGGAAAGAATCCGTTCCCGGCAAACGGGAAGGAAATATGAATTTTTATTTTGAAGAGACAACGGATTTTAAAAAGGCCGGAAAAGATATATGGTTTTTATCACAGGTGTTAAAAAGAATGTTTGAAGCTAATTTTTATGATTACAAGTATGAATTAGATGTTGTTAAAAACGAAATTACGGTTAATTTTGAATTAACCAACAGGAGGAAAAGTAAATGATGTTCGGGAAGTATAAAAAAATTGCTGTGTTGATAACGGTGGCGCTGTGTAGTTTTTCTTTAAAGGCTGTTTTTGCTGAACCAAAAGAACTGAATTTTATTCCCTATAACGCGGACGCCTTATTTTGTATAAATAACAATCCTGATGATCCTGGTGTTTCTTTTGTGACTGGATTATGGCAGGAACGTTTTGAAGTAAAAGTAACGCCGGAAAAGATGCAGGCTATAGATCGTTTTTACGCGGAACTTCCTTTTGGTAAAATAATAGGGGCGGCTTTTTTACCTGAAAAACCTTTTAATGAAGACAAAGAACCGATTTATCCCGAATATATCGTTGTGGTGGAAATGAAAGGGGATAAGGAAGTTTTTAGGCAGGCTTTGAATACTTTGATTACGAAAAGGAAACCTCTTAAAAACACACCGTATATGGGATACGACATAGTTTACCGGGATAAAAAACTGGAACCTTTTCATGGCGAGAAAGATTTAGCCGCTTATGTTGAGGTGGGTGATTTTTTTATAATCGGTATGACTCCCGAACAGTTGGGAATGATTATAGACACATATAACGGCAAGATAAAGACTATGACCGAAAACGAAAATTTTTTAAAATTATATGATAATTCAAAAGAAGCCGACGCTTTTATCTTTCTTAATAATGAGAATGGAAAATTTTCCGTTAATCTGCAAAGATGGGAAGAAAAAGAAGGGATGAGGCTGCTATTGTCTTCCGGTTTAATTGATTCGACCGGTTTGTTTTTTGATTTGGAAACCGACGACGCGGTGAAAGGTAAAGTTATTTTTATTCCGAAAGAAGGAGAGGAAATTCTTACCATAGAAGATGACGCGCTTTTTTTCGCGGAAGTTATAACGCGTTCTTTTGCTAAAGAAGGGATTAAATGGATTAGCGATGTGGATTCTTCAGGTGATTTCGTGAAACTGGAATTCGAAGGTGTAGGATTTAGACCTATTTGGGAAAAAGCTATGTTGAAAAAGAAGATAGTCTTTTTGGAAGAAGAACAAAAGCCTGAAGAGAATATTCAGCAGTCGGCGGAAATAGACGGGGGCAAACAAGTTAATAGTATGCCTAAAATAATTTTTGTCGGTATAATAACTGTATTCATTTTATCGGTATTTTTATGGATTAAAAGGAAATAGCGCTAATCCGGCACGCGGCTTTTTATATTGGTATTAATAAGTCCCTTTTTAGGGCAGAGGAACCAAATGAAGAATAAAATATCGAAGTTTTTTATGTTTTTAGTGTTATTTTTGGTCGCGGCGTTTATCTTTTATCAGTTTTTTGGCTGGCATTTAGCGGTCATTAAATATAATGCTAAAGTGAGAGATATGCTTAGTTGCCGGCAGGATGAAATTTTTAAACCGGGGGAAAAGCTGGTATATACTCTTAGATATATGGGACTGCCGGCGGGGAAAGGCATAATCTGTGTCGAAAATATAAAAGAATATAACAATCGGCCGAGTTATTCTTTAAACGGTAGATTGAGAACATCTGATTTTATTTCTCTTTTCTTCGAAGCGGAAGGGCAAATCCGTTCTTACATGGATAAAGAAAAATTACATTCTCTTTGTTTCGAAGAGCAATCTCAGGCTTCGGGACATAGAAAAAATCAAAAAGTAGTGACGTTCAATCAGGAAAATTTATTTTTGGAAGTTGATGGAGAGAGGGTAGTGATTCTGCCTGATACACAGGATCCTTTAAGTGCTTTTTATTTTTTGCGTTTGCTGGATTGTCAAAAGATAGAAGAAGGTTATGAAATTAATATAAAAACCAGAAAAAGAGATCGGACGCTTTTTTTAAAGCTTGAGGGCAGAGAAGAGCTTAATACTCCTTTTGGTAAAATTCCGGTAATTAAGGTTTTTCTGCATCTCAAGCCGGTTAAAGCTACCTCCCGTCATGAAATCAGTGGTTTTGTATGGTTTACCGATAATGAAAAGAGAATTCCGGTCATGGTTAAACTAAAAACCAAAGCTGGCCCGGCGGCATTACTGCTTTACGATGTAGACTTATAACTTTCCGGATAGATTTAAAATTATGAACATTGCCTTAATTTTCAATAAAGACAGATTAGATACCACCGGCTGTTATTACGAGACTGTTCTAAAACAGAGTTCTTTAAATTTCACGCATTTTGCTGTTCAGGATGCCCAGCGCATTCCTGGAGATTTTGATTTATTTCTGCGCATAGACCATGGAGATTATAAGTATGATATCCCTCGGTATCTAAAGCCGTCCGCTTTTTTGGCTATAGACACCCATTTAAAAAAACCGTATAAAAAGATTTTGTGTCAGGCCAAACATTATGATTTTGTATTTGCCGCCCAGAAAGAAGGCGCGCAAAGATTATCTAAGGCTTTAAAAAAAGTAGTGCCGTGGGTTCCTCTTGGCTGTGACCCGTGCGTACATAAAAAAATGGACATTGAAAAAAAGTACGATATAGGTTTTGTGGGTTCCTACGGGGGAGAGAAAAGCGAAAGAAGAAAGGCACTTATGGAAATAAAAAAAAGGTTCCCAAATTCTTTTATAGGTAACGCGCCGTACACGCAAATGAGTGAAATTTACAGCAGTTCGAAAATGGGCATTAATTATTCATTGAATAACGATATCAATATGCGCGTATTTGAGATATTGAGCTGTGGAGCAATGCTTATTACCGGCCGTATTAAAAAAGAAAGCGGTTTTGATGAATTGTTTGAAGAAGGCAGGCACTTCGCGGCATACGATAATATAGAAGAATTCATTTATTTAATGGATTATTATTTACTGCATAATGAAGAGAGGCAGAAAATCGCTTTTGCCGGGTATGAACGGGCAGTTAATGCTCATACTTACCGGCATAGGCTTGAAAAAATGTTTGAAACAATAAGAGGAACTCATCCCGTGAAATATGAAGGATTGAAATTATGAAGTGTCAGATAATAATTGTCGTCTGGAACCAGTTTGAAGTAACAAAAAATTGCCTTGAGAGCATACTCGAGAAAACAAAAGCGCCCTTTGAGATTATTTTGGTAGATAACGCGAGCGAAGAAAAAACAGCGTCTTATCTAAAGAATTTCAGTTCTCGGTATCAGGATAAAGTCAGGCTTATTAGAAACAACAGTAATCTTGGATTTATAAAGGCTGTTAATCAGGCCATGGGAAGTGCTACCGCGGATTTTGTATGCCTGCTTAATAATGATACTATAGTTGCGGAAAATTGGCTTAATGAGCTTATATTTGTGGCCCAGAATAATCCTACCATCGGGCTTTTAAATCCTTCCAGTAATACATTGGGGCAAAAAACCGAGGTGGAGAATATAGATAATTTTGCCCAAGGCCTTTCTAAATATCATGGGCAATTCGAAGAAATGGCTCAGGCTAGCGGATTTTGTATGCTTATAAAGAAGGAAGTTATTCAGAAAATAGGCACTCTCGACGAAGTTTACGGGATGGGTTATTTTGAAGATACCGATTACTCGCGCAGGGCAATGAAAAATGGTTTTAGATGTGCCAGAGCAATAGCCGGTTATGTATATCACTGTGAAAAAACTTCTTTTCTAAAGATGCCCGGTCATAATAGTGCTTTTAAGAAAAATCAGGAGCTTTTTTATAAACGATGGGAAAAACCGAAGAGAATTTTTGTCGAAGTCAAAAAAGGATTATTATCAAAATATGTCGGCAAATTAAAATCTTTAGCAAAAAACGGGGACTGGATTTTGATAGCTAAAAAAGAAAATGTTCGGCTGCCTTCTTTTAACCATACCAATATCAAAGAAATCTCTTTTAGTGAAAAAAATTTTGACTTAAAATGTTTCTTTAAAATAATTAAAAGAACAAAAAAGAAGTATGATTATTTGGTGATTCAGTCGCCGGTTCTTAGAAGAATGCTTGCTTTTTTTAAATTTTTTCATAAGGCCAAAGTCCTCAGTCTGAGGAAATTAGAGGAGTTATAAAAATGACCGAGATTAAATTGCCGCTTTCAGTAGTCGTCATAACCAAAAATGAAGAGAATAACATAAAAGACTGTCTTAATTCCGTCCATAACTGGGCGGATGAAATAATTGTGGTTGACGATAACTCAAAAGACAGAACCGTTGAAATCGCGGAGAATTTTACGGATAAGGTTTATTGTAAAAAAATGGAGGTAGAAGGCACGCACAGGAATTACGCTTATTCTTTAGCTAAAAATGAGTGGGTGCTGAGTATAGACGCTGATGAGACTGTTACCGAAGAATTAAAAGAAGAAATAAGCGCGGTTCTTTCTTTGGATACCAAATATAACGCGTTTAGTATTCCTTTAAGAAATTATATTGGCGGTTACTGGGTGAAACACGGCGGTTGGTATCCGGCGGCGAAAGTAAGACTATTTAAAAAAAGTAAATTTAAGTATGAGGACGCGGGCGTTCATCCGCGTATTTTTTTAGACGGAGAATGCGGACACTTAAAGAAAGACATTATTCATAAAGGTTATCCCGATATAGGGCATTTTCTTGCCAGTTTAAATTATCAGACTACCAAAGAAGCGGAAAAATGGGTTCAGGATAAAAGAAAAATGAGTTTTTCAATAGCGTTACGCAAAACTATAGACCGATTTTTTCGCGGTTTTATATTGAAACAAGGTTTCAAAGACGGGTTTATCGGTTTGGTAGTAGGTGTTTTCGCTGGATTTTATCAGTTTATAACTTACGCGAAGTATAGACAATTAAAGGAATCGCAAAAATAAAATGTCGAAACAAGCAGTTGATAGTCAAATATATCAGGAAAATTATTATTTAAAGGCTTTCGGCGGAGAAATCAATAATTATCTCGAAAGCTTGAAAAGAAGTGAAAAAGATAACCGTTTCAAGGAAGTTTTTCGCGTAGCCGGTTTAAAAAAAGGAGAACGCGTGCTTGATGTCGGCTGTGGACGCGGAGAATTGATATATTTTTCTTTGTTGGAAGGTGCCAAAAGCGCTGTGGGTATAGACTATAGCGAAGCCGCTTTATCCATCGCCGGGAAAATTGCAGGGATTTTGCCGCCCCAAACGAGGTCCCGACTTAAGTTTATAAATCAAAATGTCTCTTCTATAAAACTGGAAGAAGGATTCGACTGCTGTTTTTTGACCGATATTGTCGAGCATTTGACTGATGAACAGCTTTATGGATTATTTTCGGAATTAAGAAAATATCTTTCCGCGAACGGCAGGATTATAATTCATACGGCTCCTAACATTAATTGGATTCGCTTTGAATATCCGTTAAAACGTTTTTTGACAATACCTTCGACGATTATAAAGCGGATTACAGGCAAAAAACCTTTTACTGCTCCGCGCCAAGCGAATTTTCTAAGAAAGATAATCGCTTATCTCGATTTGTGTTATACGCGCGATTATTATAATTATAGTCCACGCATGCATATCAATGAACAATCACCGGCGTTCTTAAAAAAACTCCTAAGAAAAACAGGTTTCGATTGCAAGATTTGGTGTGAGGATGGTTCAAGTAATTTTATATCTATCCTCTGTAAAAGGTTCTGGGGGCCGGATATCTGGGCGGTGGCGAGATTGAAAAAACAATGAATAAGGTTATATTTTTAGACAGAGACGGGGTAATTAATCGTGACCCGGGTGAAAAAATATATGTGACTTCGATAAAAGATTTTAAATTTATCCCGGGTGTTATAAAGGCCGTGCGCGGGTTATCCTTTGCCGGCTATAAAATTTTTATTATTTCCAATCAGCAGGGGGTCGCTAAGAATATTTTAAGCGAAGCAACACTTAATGAAATTACGAAACAGATGCGGCAAAACTTTGAAAAGGAAGGCGCTGAAATAGCAGGTATTTATTATTGCACTCATTTAAAAGAAGAGTCCTGCGGCTGTCGTAAGCCGAAACCGGGTTTGATAAAAAAAGCCGTCAAAGGACTTAAAGTTGATTTAAAAGATAGTTTTTTTATCGGCGATACCGAGAGCGATATCAAAACGGGCAAGGCGGCGGGATGTAAAACTATTCTGGTGCTTTCGGGAAAAACTAAAAATCGAAATGTAGAGTGTTGGCAGGCAAAGCCGGATTATATTGTTAACGATTTAAAAGAAGCGGCGGATTTTATATTAAACCGGAGTTTGCGTTAGAGTACAATTTGAAAAACGCGAACTGCTATTAAAGAGGCGAAAATTGAAAATATTCATAATTTACGCCAGTGCCGGGGCGGGACATAAGAAAGCGGGAGAAGCTCTTTTCGAAGCCGCGAAAACGACGGCGAAAGAGTGTGACGTCGAATTATTCGATGCCCTCGATTATACCAATCCTTTTTTTAAATGGTTTTATGGCGCGAGTTATTTGTTTGCCATAAATTATCTTTCTTTTATCTGGGGTTTCTTTTACTACTCACTTGATTGTAAGCCGGTTTACGCTTTAGCACGTCCTTTGCGGAGTCTGTTGAATTTTCTGAACAGCAAAAGGTTAAGAGATAAATTTATAAATGAAAAACCGGACGTTATTATATCCGTTCATTTTTTTGCTTCGCAGGTCGCGGCAAGTTTAATTAGAAAAGGGGTTTTAAAAACTAAGCTTATTACCGTTTTAACGGATTTTAGACCTCATTATGTATGGATTAACCGTGAAACGCATTTTTATACCACGGCTCTTGATTCGGCAAAAGAGGAGCTTAGCCGGCGCGGAGTACCCGAAGAAAAGGTAAAAGTTTACGGCATTCCCGTAAGTCCTTTATTTTCGCGACAAGAAGAAAAAAATACCTTGAGAAAAAAGTTGGGCTTTGGAGAGAAGAATTTTGTAGTTTTGACTGCCAGCGGAGGATTTGGCGTGGGGCCGATTGAAAAAATGCTTGAGCGGTTGGATAAGTCTTCCTTAAATGTCGAGATGGCGGTAGTTTGCGGCAAGAATCAGGCTCTTTTCGAAAAGCTAAAAAAAGCCGAGTTTAATAAAAAAATCAGCATTTTCGGTTTTGTCGACAATATGCATGAGTTGATGAAAGCCAGCGATCTTATCGTTACCAAAGCTGGAGGATTGTCCGTTAGTGAATCATTGGCCTGTAATTTGCCTCTGGTTATCGTGCGGCCGGTGCCGGGGCAGGAAGGGCGAAATTGCCGTATTTTGGTTCAGAATAAACTTGCCGTGAAACTCACGCGCTTAAAAGATTTAGAAAACATAATTTTTAAATTTATACGGGATAAAGAGAATAATATACAGGCTGAAAATATCAAAGCTATTGCCCGTCCGCGCGCGGCATTCGATATAATGGAATTCGCGATGCTCTATGCTCCATGCGCTATGCGCTCAAGGATAATTTGAAATGACAAAATTGAAAGAAATAGTTTTTTCCATAGAAAGTTTTTTGGAACAGCAGTCTAATTACGGTATAGATGAATATTTTTCCCCAGCTGAAAAAAAAGTTATGCCGAAAAAAGAGTTTTTCCGCGAGCTTGAAGAAAAAGTTAAACAATGCAAACTATGCGGTTTGTATAAGGAGGCCACTAACGCGGTTTTTGGAGAAGGGAATACGCGCGCCAGATTAATGTTTGTAGGTGAGGGGCCGGGGAGAGACGAAGATTTGCAGGGCAGGCCGTTTGTGGGGAGGGCTGGAAATCTGCTTGCGAAAATTATCGAAGCCATGGGATATACAAGAGAAGATGTTTACATAGCCAACGTTGTTAAACACAGGCCGCCGCAAAATAGAAATCCACAGCCTGAGGAAATTCGCGCCTGTTTACCGTATCTTTTATTCCAGATTGAATTTATTAAACCGGCAGTCATTTGCGCTTTAGGTAAATGGGCGACGGAAACTTTGCTTGGAGAAGAAAAAATTTCCATTTCTCAAGTAAGAGGTAAATTTCAGTCGTTCAATCTTGTTAAGACGGAATTCCCCATCAAAATTATGCCTACCTATCATCCCGCCTATCTATTGAGAAATCCGAGCGCGAAAAAAGAAGTCTGGGCAGATATCAAAGAAATTATGCAATATCTGAAAGAATATGAAAAATAAATTTGTCGATGTGGTATTGCCGCTACCCGTAGAAAAGAACTTTTCTTATCTTATCCCGCGCGAAATAAGCGCCGATTTAAAAAAAGGTCTCAGGGTGAAAGTTCCTTTTGGAAAAAGGGAAATGATCGGAATTGTCATAAACGCCGGACAAGATTCTCAAATATCTTCTTTAAAGTCGATCACGAAAGTTATTGACGATAATCCCCTTATAAGTGAAAAAATGTTTCGGCTGGCCGAAAAAATTTCTTTTGATTGCGCGGGAAGTCTTGGTGAAGTATTGAAAAACTTTTTTCCTATCGGGGTCAATAAACATACAGCAGTGGATATAAAAGACGATAAGAATAAAGAAATTTCACGTGAAGAGTTGAGTGTCGTGCCGGAGGTTTTCGCCCAAATAAGCGGGGAGATACGCGAAAAAATCGAGCTGGATAAATTTTCTTTAAACGCGGTTTGCGGTTTATCTTTTAAAGAACGAAGCACTGTATATCTTGAGATAATAAAAACAGTTTTAGAGAACGGTAAATCCTGTCTTTTGCTTGTGCCGGATATCGGTTCTATAGAGCCGCTCGAAGATTTTTTTAGGCGCTGGTTAAAGGAAGAAAAGATTTTTTCTTTTCACAGCCGCCTTAAAAATAAAGAAAAAAACGCGCGCTGGTTTTTGGCCGGGGAAGAAAAAGTTTTGGTTATCGGAACGCCGCACTCGGTGTTTCTCCCGTTTAGGGATTTAGGGCTGGTGATTATAGAAGAAGAAATAGAAAGTTCTTATAAACAGCGAAATTCTCCCTATTTGAACCTGAAAGATACTGCTGTTAAAAGGGCGGAGATTGAAAATTGCCCTGTTATTTTAGCGGGCGCGTTTCTTTCCGCGGAGAATTTTTATAAAATTCAAAAAAGCAAAAAGACACGGTATTTCGATTTAAAATCTTTCAGGGATAAAACAGAAACACAGGTAGTGGATTTAAACCGTGTTTTTCCAAAAACCGCTTTTTTTTCTAAGGCGCTTGAACTGAAAATTTCGAATTGCCTGAAAGAGAATAAAAAAGTTTTCATTTTTATGAACAGAAAAGGTTTCGCGACGTATCTTTATTGTCCGCAATGCGGTTATGTGAATAAGTGTCCAAACTGCCGGCTGCCTTTAGTATATTATTACGCGCGGAAAAAATTAGTCTGCAACTCTTGTTTTTACGAGGAATCCGTTTCTAATCTTTGTCCGCAGTGCCGGAAAAATTATTTTAAATTCAGCGGCGCAGGCATAGAGAAGATAGAAAGTGAGACGGCGAGAATTTTTCCGCGGGCGCGAATTCAAATTTTGTCAGCGGATGAGGAGGATGACGGCCATTTCGAACATATAATTAAAAAATATGATAGGGGGGAGATTGATATATTGATAGCGACGCAGGTTTTAGCTAAGCGCCCGCATCGGGCTAAAGCGGAACTTGTGATTTTGGCGTTCGCGGACACAGCTTTTAACGCGCCTGATTTCAGAGCTGGTGAGAAACTTTTTGATTTGATTTCGCGGATGAAAAATCTCGTAAAGCCCGGCGGCTTTTTTGTTGTTCAGACTCTCTCCCCCGATACCGTGGCTGTTAAATCCGCTTTGACTGAGGACACGGATGCTTTTTATAAGGAAGAACTTGAAAACAGAAAACAGCTTAACCTGCCGCCTTTTGCTAAACTTGTTCAGATAAGAATATCTTCGCTTAATGAGGATACGGCTCTGAAAGGAGCTAAAAATATAGAAGAATTTTTAAAGAAAGAAAACGCGCGGGGGATAGAGATAACACGCGCGGCACCTTCCTTTTATTCCAAGCTGAAGGGTAGATACCGCTATAATATAGTTATGTCCGGTAAAGATGAAAAGGAACTTCTCGTTTTAACGCGTAAGGCAAAAAAGGATTTCAGGAAAAGCGGCAATTTAAGGATTACTTTCGATGTTGACCCTCAGGAATTATTGTGATTTCTTTTTGTATGCGGCCTCGATTTTTTTAGCTACGTCTTTATAAGTTATGTCTGATTCGTAAATTTTTTTGTATTCTTCCACGGCGGATTCGGCATTTCCCATTTCTTCATAAGTTTGAGCGAGATTATAAATTATTTCTTTTTCGAGGTCTGTTTGTTTCTGACTTTGCGCGAGTGTGGAGAGGGCTTTTTTGAATTGAGTCAGTGCCAAGTCGAGTATGCCCTTGTTTTTAAAAGCAATGCCTAATAAATTTAAGGCCGTGGTTCTTTTGCCGGGGTCATTGACGGCGGATTGCAAATGACTTATAGCTTCATCCGTTTTAGATGTTTCCAGTAACATTTTGCCATATTCATAACGCAGGCTAAGATCGTTCGGAAACTGAAATACTCTTTTCCCCAGACTTTCAAGCTGTAATTCCTGTTTTTGATTTTGTAGCCGCGCTTTTTTTTCTGTGTCTTGCGTGTTGAGCTTTTCCAGTTGATTATCCGTTATTTTAAGTTTTAAGTTAAGGATATCCTCTTCGGCTTTGGTATCTCCGGAGAAAGCGTTTTTTAATTTTTGATAAGTTTCAAGCGCTTCTTCCAATTGCCCGGTTTTTATTTGAAGACCGGCCAATTTTCTTAGTAGAGACGCTGTTTCTCCTTCTCGTTGGACCTGTTTTTTAGTTTCTTCGATAAGGAAGTTAGCGTCCGTTTCATTTACTACCGTGCGTTCTTCTTTTTCAAGGCGTTCAGACTCTGTTTTATCTAAAATTTTATCTCTGAAGCTTGTTTCTTTGTTCCAGCCGCCGCGCTGTATAGTTCCTAAAGCCGCGAGATTTTTTAAACCGCGCGCGGCATCCATATCATCTGGTTTAGACTGTAAAACTTTTTCAAAACAATCCTGTGCCGCTGAGTGATTTTCTGTTTTTAAATATAGGCGGCCTAATTTTGAAAGAGATTCTGTGTTATCTGGATTTATGTCTCTGATTTCTTCGAGAGTTTCTATGGCGGTTTCCAGCAAGTTTAAATTTTCAAAGCAATTAGCCAGCCCCTGCAGGGCTTTTTCGTTGTTAGGGTTGTGTTTCAGGGCTTTTTCGTATTGTTTGATTGCTTCTTCGGTTTGTCCTTTATGTTCGAGTGCGCGGGCTTTCGCGGTGATTACCGACGAGGATGATTTTTGAATAGTGAAAGAAATCGCTGAGGGAGGGGATTGTTTTAATTTGGCTCTTCCGGAGTTTCTTAAATAATAACGCGCTTTTAAATGTTCTGGATTATAATTCAGAACCTGCTCGAATAATTGTACGGCATAATCATAATTACCCCGTTCGAATGATTCAAGCCCTTTTTGATAAAGGTTTTTTAGGTGTTCATTTTCCGGCGTAGACATTAATTATCTCCTTAATAGTAATGAGCTTTTTTAATTATAACCTATCAAAATTGCGATTGTCAAATGGTTTATCTTTTGGCGCGGTAAAAATTTCTTTCTTAGCGGAGGATATTTTAGTATAATCTAATGTAAATTAATTGATATGGATCGCTTAGCGTCAAACGCGAAGGGCATAGAGCATAGCGCATAGAGAAAAGCAAAATCATTTAATTGTTATACCCCTTGCGCTATGCGCCATAAGGTTGTCAAAAACATGTTAAATTATATCATTCGCAGGTTATTTTTTATTATCCCTATGATGCTCGGTATTTCGCTTTTGACTTTGGTTATCATGCATCTTGCTCCCGGCGACCCGGCAAGTATTCGCTATGGATTAAATCCTGAAGTTTCGGATACCGCCCGCGCGCGCCTTCAGCAAATATACGGTCTTGATAAACCTGTGCTGGTTCAATATTTCAATTGGGTTAAACGTGTTATTACTTTAGATTTCGGCCGTTCTTTTATTGATGACAGGCCGGTAATCGCCAAAATTTCAGAACGCCTGCCCGCGACGCTACTGCTTAATATCTGCGCTTTATTTGTAATTTTTACTCTTGCCATTCCTATCGGAGTCACGTGTGCTTTAAAACAAAATTCTTTATATGATAAAATTATGACTTTGCTTGTTTTTGTCGGTTATGCTGTACCCGGTTTTTGGTTTGCTTTGATATTGATGGTTATTTTTGGTTTTAAACTCGGATGGCTGCCTGTATCGGGAATGAGTCCGTGGTACGCGCAATATCTTTCTCCTTTTGATAAATGCGTTGATTTGGCAAGGCATTTGATTTTGCCGGTGGCAGCGACGGCTTTTGGAGGATTGGCGGGATTATCAAGGTACGCGCGTTCAAGTATGCTTGAAGTCATACGGCAGGATTATATCCGTACTGCCAAAGCTAAAGGGTTGCCTGATAAAGAAATTGTGTGGCGGCACGCTTTTAGAAACGCTCTTTTGCCGATAATTACGATTATAGGTTTTACGATACCGGGGTTGATAAGCGGAAGTTTTATTATGGAAACTATTTTCGCGTGGCCGGGTATGGGAAGGCTTACTTATGAAGCTATCATGAATTATGATTATCCGGTGGTTATGGGAGGGGCGGTTATTTCCATATTCCTGACTCTGTTAGGCATTTTGATTTCGGATATCTTATATGTTGTAGCGGATCCGAGAATCAGGTATAAATAGTTCGGAGCTCGGTGTTTAAAATTAGGAGACTATAAATAAATATGTGTTTTATTGGTTACTGTCTATGAACTCCGAACTAATGCAAGGTGTTTTATGTTTAAAAAAATAATTAAAAAAAAGACTTTGTTATTTGGTAGCGCGGTAATTCTTTTTATGTTTGCCACGGCCATTTTCGCGCCTTTTATTGCCGGGCATGACCCTTATCGTACTTCTTTAACTGAAGACGATATGCTCCAACCGCCTTCCTTAAAGCATTTTATGGGTACCGATGATTTAGGGCGGGATATTTTCAGCCGTATGGTATATGGCGCCAGAATTTCTTTAAGCGTGGGTTTTGTCGCGGTAGCTATTTCTTTGCTTGTAGGAGTTGTTTTAGGAGCTATTTCTGGATTTTATGGAGGGAAAGTGGATTTTGTTATTATGCGTTTTGTGGAAATAATGATGTGCCTGCCGAGAATATATTTTATTTTGATGATTATTACTTTTCTTGGGCCTAATATAACCAATGTTATGATTGTTATCGGACTTACCAGCTGGGCCGGTTTAGCGAGAATGGTGAGGGCTGAATTTTTGACGCAAAAAGAAAGAGATTACGTTTTGGCCGCGCGCGCCTGCGGCAGTTCGAATTTAAAAATTATTTTTAGGCACATTTTACCTAATGCCTCCGCGCCTATTTTCGTAAGCGCGGCTTTAGGTGTCGGCGGAGCTATATTGATAGAATCGGCTTTGAGTTTTCTTGGGTTGGGAGTGCAGGCGCCGGTGCCGAGTTGGGGAAATATTTTGAGTGTGGGACGCCATTATATTGATTACGCCTGGTGGCTTACGCTTTTTCCTGGACTGGCTATTTTATTGACGGTGTTAAGTTTTAATTTAGTCGGCGAAAGATTGAGAGATATTTTAGACCCGCGTTTAAAGGTGTAATTAGGGCAAAAAGGGGCCAGGCCCCTTTTGTTATTAAGGTGTAATTATGAATAATATTATCTCGGTAAAAAATTTAAAAGTAGAATTCGAGACTTCGGGAGGAACGCTTAAAGCGGTGAGAGGAGTCGATTTTAAAATTTCTCCTAAGACGACTTTGGGCTTGGTCGGTGAATCCGGCTGCGGCAAGACAGTTACCTGTCTGGCTGTTTTAAAATTGATTGAACCGCCCGGGAATATAACCGGCGGAGAAATTATTTTTGAAGGCAGGGATTTGTTGAAAATGGATGAAGAAAAATTGCGCCGTGTGCGCGGGGCAGAAATCTCTTTTGTTTTCCAGGAACCTATGACTTCTTTAAATCCTGTGTTGACCGTCGGAGAGCAGATTATCGAAACTATTTTGACTCACCGTAAGATGAAAAAAAAAGAGGCGGTTGATTTAGCGGTGAGCCTGCTTGAAAAAGTAAAAATGCCTTTCGCGCGAAAAATAATTTATCAATATCCGCACCAGCTTTCAGGCGGTATGTGCCAGCGCGTGATGATTGCTCAGGCGCTTAGCTGTAATCCCAAACTGCTTATTGCCGACGAGCCGACCACCGCTCTCGATGTTACCGTTCAGGCGAGGATACTTAAACTTTTGCGGGATTTAAAAGAAGAATTCGATATGTCTGTTTTGATAGTTACTCATGATTTCGGTATTGTTGCCGGAATGGCGGATTTTGTGGCGGTGATGTACGCGGGTCAAATCGTCGAATACGCGCCGACAGAGAAAATTTTTAGAAAGGCCAAACATCCATATACGGCCGGCTTGTTAAATGCCCTGCCTCAGGTCGCGAAGAAGCGGCGTTACGTGCGTCTTAAAGAAATTGCCGGCAGTTTGCCGGATTTGACGAAACCGATAAAGGGATGTGTTTTTTATCCGCGTTGTTACGCGCGGGAAAACAGCTGTCTTGAGGCGGAAAGTGTTTTGAGGCAAGTGGAAGACGGACATTGGGTTAGATGTTTTAAAACAGTAAATGGTGGATAGTGGATAATGTGGATAATGGGGTCGATAATGGGGTCACACCTATTTAAATTGACAAGATAAAAATAGGAGGATATAATATTTAAGAAATGGCAAGAAAAATAAGGTATATTTATCCTAAACTTCCTCACCATGCATTGCAACGGGGAAACAATCGCCAACCAATCTTTTTTGATAAAGAAGACAGAATATGTTTTCTATCAAACCTTAAAAAATTTAGCACTAAAACAGGAGTTGTTGTTGGTGCATATTGTTTAATGACGAACCATTTTCATCTCTTGTTATATCCAAATGTTCGGGAAGAATTAATCGAAATGATGAAATATATTGCGCAACAGCATACGCAGTATATCAATCGCAAATATGGCAGGAGCGGAAAGTTGTGGGAGAATCGCTATAAATTGAATATAGTAGAGCCAGAATATGAATGGGTTATAGCCAGATACATAGAGCAGAATCCTGTAAGAGCAGGGATGGTGAAGGAGGCAGGAGAATATAAGTATTCAAGTGCTCGAGCGCATATGAATGGGGAATTTGATGAAATGCTTGGGAAAGATATTATAGGAAAAAGAAGAGAAGAATATTGTGAGTTTATAAAGGAGATTAAGGATAACGAGAGGGAGCGGTTAAGTCAAATACGGGCAACGATACAACAAGAGAAGGCATTAGGGGGGCAAGATTTTATGGAGCGCTTGCAAGAAATGTTTGGAGTGTCATTTCAAGCAAGAGGAAAGGGCAGGCCGGCAAAATCAAACAATGAAAATAAATAGGTGTGACCCCATTGGGGGGGGGATAAACCTGCTGGCAGGCAAGACCACCGTTCGCCTATTATATAATAGAGGATAAAAAGCAAAAAATGCGGAATTTGATTGAAGTAAGAAATTTAATGAAAGAATTTCAGATTAAAAAAGGTTTATTTGGACCTCAATTAGAGGTTGTTAAAGCTGTAGATGGAGTGTCTTTTTCTATTGCTAAAGGAGAATCTTTCGGATTGGTCGGTGAATCCGGCTGTGGGAAAACCACGACGGCTCGTTTGATTTTAGGATTATTGGATCCTGATGGCGGAGAAGTATCGATTGAAGGAATTAAATTGCGCAAACAAACTTTACCGGCTGTAAGAAAGAAAATGCAGGTTGTTTTTCAGGACCCGTTTTCTTCGCTTAATCCAAGATGGAAAGTGGAAAATATAATTGCTGAAGGCATAAGAGAAAAATTATCCAGCGCGGAAAAAGCTTCTAAAGTTGAACGTTTGCTCGAAATGACTGGAATGGACAGAAAAGATAAGACAAAATATCCTCATCAATTCAGCGGGGGACAGCGGCAGAGAATAGGCATAGCCAGAGCGCTGGCATCGGAACCGGAATTCATTGTTTTGGATGAGCCGGTTTCAAGTTTAGACGTATCCATTCAGGCGCAAGTTCTTAATTTACTTAAAGATTTGCAAAAAGAATTAAATCTCACGTTTCTTTTTATTTCTCATGACTTGAGTGTGGTGGAATATTTTTGCGATAGAATAGCGGTTATGCGAAGCGGCCGGATTGTAGAAGAAGCCGGTACAGGGGTTCTTTTCGAAAATCCCAGGGATCCCTACACAAAATTGCTTATTTCATCTATACAATCAACTATGTTGCTTTTTTTTTGAAAATGCGTTAAAATTATACTGATTAGATTTGTGTAATAATTGACAAGAAACAGTTTTTTTACTGAATAACTGAAAGAGGATAAAAAATGGACATAAATTCTTTGAAAACGTTTTTAAAAACATTGCGACAAGGACTTGAAAATTTTTTTCGGGAAAAGATTAAATCTTTTGAGAATAAGAATGTCCGAAAAACAGACGATGAAAAACGGCGGTATATAAGACTTTCTACCATTCTTCCAATAACTTACCAAATTATCCATTCTGAAACAAAAAAACCTTTAGATAAGATAAATCAGGCTTTTACCAGGGATATCAGTGAAGGCGGCATGAGTCTTGAAATAAATGATTTAAAGGATATCTATGTTAAAAATCTTAAAAGCGGGGAAGCTGAAGTGTCTCTAACTATTGAGGTGCCTTTTTCTAAGAAACCGGTGGCGGCGCGAGCTAAGGCAATGTGGGTTAAAGAGATAAAAGAAGCGTATCCCAATAAATATATTCTCGGTATAAATTACGAAGATATTTCAGAGCCCGAGAGGAAAAAAATTTTTAAGTTCGCGCGTTTTTCTTTCTGGCGTCCGAAAATTGTAACTTTAATAATCTGCGTTCTTATCGTGGCGGCTTTATTCGCTGGATATAGAGTATATCTTGAAAGAGAAGCTAAAGAAACGGTGCAAAAAACGGTGGATGTTCTCCAGAGAGAAAAGCTTCTTGGAAAACAGATAGCAGAGCTTAACGACGCTAAAAGCAGAGTAGAAGAAGAATTACTTAAAGCTACGAATGAACAATTGAGTATAGAACAGCAAATAACGGCATTATCCGAAGAAGAAGCTAATCAGGTACTAAAAGAAGAGCTTGAAAAAAAACTTGAAGATTATAAATCTATGACTTCTTCTTTACAAACGGAATTGACGGCTATTATAAATAAACTGGAATTATTGAATAAAGAACTGGGGGAATTAAAGGGTGAGATTTCAGAACAGCTGGAAATGGCGGCAAGAGTGAGGGTTGTGTCTGTAAAAAAAGAAAATTTTGAAGATGTTTTACCTGCTATGGGGACTATACGCGGTTATGTGGAAACAGACCTTAAATTCGGTATAAACGGTAGCATACAAAGTTTTAATTTTAATAGCGGTGATAGAGTTGAGAAAGGTGAAGTGATCGCGACTTTAGAACAGCAGGATGCTTTGATTAAACAAGAGTATGCTCAGCTTAAGTTGGAAGAATATCAAAAGTTGTATGATATAGGCGCTATCACCGAATCGAAATTAAAGCAAGTTCAGTTGGAATCGGAACTCGCGAAATTAGAGCTTGAGAAAACTACGTTGAGGGCTCCTTTTAACGGAGTTATCAATAATAGAGAAGCGGAACAGGGAAAATTCATTACTATCAATGATAGGATAGCTACTTTTTCAAGTATAGACGAAGTAGTGGCGGAAATAGGGATTATAGAAAAAGATATCGAAAAAATAAAATTAGGACAAAAAGTGTTGATAAAGGTGGACGCTTATCAGAATATGGAATTTGAAGGAGCGGTAGATAATATTTCTTCGTCTTTTGAAGGTAAAAGCAGGACATTGACGATAAGGATAAAGATACCCAATCAAAAAGATTTATTACTGCCGGGTATGTTCGCGAGAGTAATAGTTTATGTGTATCAGAAAGAAAACGCGGTGCTTATACCGTTGATGTCTCTGGAAAAAGAAGCAGGGGAATATCAGGTTTTTGTTGCCACAAAAGATTTTAAGGCTGAATTGAGAACGGTAGAAGTGGATTACATCGGTTCGGAAAGTGTTGTCGTAAAAAGCGGTGTAGAGGAGAATGAATTGATAATAGTCGAAAAAACTAAAGAGATTAAAGACGGAGACACGATAGAAATAATGAAAGAATAAAATATTATAGTGTCAAAAGATGAATAGAAACCAATAATCAGTTGTTTGAAACCGGAAACAAAACTTATAATATTGTGAATGTCCCATTTCCCACCTACGGGGTTGGAAATGGGATATAGTGAGATCAGTCTTATGAATTTAGCCCATTTTTCTATAAAAAGACCCGTAACGACGGTAATGATATTTTTGGCGTTGCTCTTGCTTGGAATAATTTCCTGGCAGCGCCTCCCGCAGGAATTATTCCCCCCTGTTACTTATCCTAAGTTAACCATATCTACTGCTTATCAAAACGCGGCGCCTGAGGAAATAGAGACCTTAATTACTAAACCCCTTGAAGAAGTAGTGGGTACGGTAAGCGGCTTAAAGAGAATAACTTCCGTTTCAAAAGAAGGGCTGTCTTTGATAACCATAGAATTTTCATGGGGAACGAATATGGATTTCGCTTCTTTGAATGTGCGTGAAAAAATAGATTTGGTTAAAGAACGCCTTCCGCGTGAAGCCGAAGATCCGATTATTATGAAATTCAATCCTTTCGAACTCCCTGTCGTGATTTTAAGCGTT
This sequence comes from Candidatus Omnitrophota bacterium, assembly GCA_043822625.1. GTDB lineage: Bacteria > Omnitrophota > Gorgyraeia > DAOVKU01 > DAOVKU01 > JBDRBQ01. The sequence goes on from JBDRBQ010000111.1 coordinate 54,389, forward strand.
ACACAGTCTGAGGAAAGTAGCAGGGAAAGTAAAGAATTCCAACAAGCTGAGTTGTTGAGGCTTTCACGTAAATATATTAAGGACGAACTCGAAAAAGTAAATGGTGTCGCTTACGCGCGCATTACCGGCGGAATTGAACGGCAAATATCGATTAAACTTGATCAGGGCAGGCTGTTTGCTTCGAATATATCTATTTTAGACGTGGTGGAAGCGTTGCGCCAGTCAAATTTGAATTATCCTGCAGGCAGTTTTAAAGGGGATTTTTATGAATATTTAATCAGGACTATAGGAGAATTTGAGAAAATTTCGGATATAGAAGGTGTTCCCGTTAGTTTGGATGAATTTAAAAATTATTCTAAAATTATGGAAACGCAGGGACAACAGGAAAAATCAGGTCAGAGGCGATTGATTTTTCTTTCCGACGTGGGAGAAGTGGATAACGGTTATAAAGAAGTTACCAGTTTTTCGAGATATAACGGCAAAGATAATGTGGCTATTTCCGTTTTCAAACAATCCGGTTTTAATACGGTCGCGGCTTCCAAAAACGTTAAGTATGCTATTGAAAAATTAAAAGAAACTTTACCAAAAGGAATTTCCGTAAAAATAATATACGATCAGGCGGCTTTTATAAAAAGTTCCATTAACGGCGTCAAGAACGCCGGTATCATGGGCGGCATTTTGGCTTTTATGGTGTTAATGCTTTTTTTGCAGAATTACCGTAGTTCCGTGATTATCGTGGTAGCGATTCCTATTTCAATTCTGGTGGTTTTTAGTTTGATGTATATGCAGGGAATAAGTCTCAACATAATTTCACTGGGAGGACTCGCGCTGGGAATAGGTATGCTGGTGGACAATTCCATAGTAGTTATCGAAAATATCTTTCGTTATAGAGAAAAAACCCAAGATTCCAAGTTGGCCGCTGTCGAGGGGAGTAAGGAAGTTACCGGAGCTATTACTTCTTCTACTTTAACCAGCGTCGCTGTTTTTATTCCCATGATATTTGTTATCGGTATCGCCGGTCAGTTATTTAAAGAATTGGCTTTTACGGTTACTTTTTCTTTGTTGGCGTCTTTGATGGTAGCATTGACGCTGGTCCCGCTTTTATGCGCGGGAAAGGGAAGTCATAACTATGGCGCGGTTGAAGAAAAAAAATCAGGTATTTTCGTGTCTTTCTTTGAAAAAATAGAAAATAGTTATGCCCGGTTTTTGGAAAGGTTTTTGAAAGCAAGAAAAAAAGGATTATGGATAATTTTTATCGTTTTTTTGCTTAGTTTACTTATTTTCTTAGTGTTGGATAAAGAACTTATGCCTAAAATAGATGAAGGACAGTTTACCGTAAAAATAGATATGCCCGCGGGGACACTGCTTGAAATAACCGACACGACAGCTAGAAAAATAGAAGAATCGTTGATAAGTGACAAAAATATAAAAGATGTGATGGTTAACGTAGGTTCTTCGGGAGCGGAAAAAGTCGGTGAAAGCCTGGCTTCTCATCAGGCTGAAATTTTAGTGAATTTACAGGAAAAACGAAAAATTTCCACCAGTGATTTTATGACACAAGTGAAAGAAAAAATAGAGAGATTGGAATTAAGAGCCGATACTATAGAATACAGTGTTCGAGGGAATATCCTTACAGCTTCCAACGAAGAGAGCGCCCCTGTTATTATCGAGATAAAGGGTGAGAATTTGCAGGAACTAAATTCATTGGCTAAAGAGGTTCAAAAAAATATCAAAGGGATAGAAGGTGTTTACGGAATCAAGAACAGCATGGAGGCAAATTCTCCGGAAACAGAAGTTTCTATCATTAAAGATAAAGCGTGGTTGTATGATTTGTCGGCGGCAGATATAGCCAGAATTGTTCAGGTCGCCGTAAAGGGATATGTTGCTACTAAGTTTAAGGAAGATGGGGAGGAAATAGATATCAGGGTAATGCTTGATTTGAAAGATAGAAAAGATACCTCTGCTCTTGAGCGGTTGATAGTACATACACCCTTAGAAGTGGACATTCCCTTAAAAGAAGTTGCCGTAGTTTCGCAGGGAAAAGGCCCCAGTGCCATAAAAAGAATGGATAGAGAAAGAACGATTATAATTTCGGCTAATTTGGCTGGTAAAAAATTAAGCAAGGCTACTAAGGAAATAGAGAGTAAATTAAAAAATATTGAGGAGCCGGCAGGCTATAGCATAAATTTTGGCGGAGAAAATAAGGAAATGAAAGAATCTTTTGCCAGCCTAAGATTCGCCTTAATTTTATCTATTGTTTTGATTTACATGATTATGGCCGCTCAATTCGAATCCTTATGGCAACCTTTTATTATTATGGTTACCGTGCCCTTGTCTATAATCGGTGTGGCTGTGGCCCTCTTAATAAGTAATACTTCAGTTAATGTAATAGTTCTTTTAGGTATGATTGTATTGGGGGGAATAGTAGTTAATAACGGAATTGTTTTGATTAATTATATTAATATTTTAGTGAGAGAGCGAAATATGCCGATTTACGAAGCCGCTATTGAGGCGAGCCGTGTTCGCTTAAGACCTATTTTAATGACGGCTTTAACGACTATTTTAGGGTTAACTCCGTTAGCTTTTAAAATAGGCGATAAGAGCGGTTTGCAGTCTCCGATGGCGGTTGCCGTAATGGGTGGATTATCCGTGTCTACTTTTCTGACTTTGCTGGTAGTGCCCGCGATATATATGATTATTGCCGAAAAAATGGAAGTGAAAAGTAATAAATAATACCATATAAGTGTAGGGTGTCTGCCAACTTTTGGATTGCTTTTGGTATGGTCTCCAGCCGTGATATATTCTTATGATTTTTAACGGACAGGCACAGAGGTCTGTTCTTACATATTTTCTTCGAGGTGAATCATGTCTTTACCCCAGCTTGTTATCAAAAGACCGGTTTTAATTTTAATGCTTTTTCTGGCAATTATGCTTATTGGAATAATTTCTTTAACCAGATTGCCCGTAGAGCTTTTACCGGATACCAGTCCTTCCAAGATAACCATAATAACCAACGTTCGCGGTGGTATTCCCCCTGTAGAAATAGAAAATAGTGTTACCCGGCTTATCGAAGAGGGTGTAAGCGATGTCAGTAATCTTCAGGAAATTGTTTCTACTTCGAAAGAAGGACGTTCTGTTGTAGTGGTTAGGTTCGAAGCCGGATCCAACATGGATTTCGCTGCTATGGAAATACGCGAGAGATATGACAGGATAAAAAATAAATTGCCACGCGAAGTAGAAAGACCGGTAATTGCCAAATATGAAGAAAGCGATGAGCCCATTATAATTTTAGCCTTTACCAGTCAGAGATACAGCACGGAATTTTTGAGAAAAATAGTTGATGAAGAAATTAAAGGACAACTTGAAAAAGTAAGTGGAGTAGCGAATATAGAAGTATACGGCGGCAGGGAAAGGAAAATTTTAGTAGAGGTGAGTCAGCCGCGGCTTCAGGCCATTAGCATGCCCCTGAGGCACGTTGTTAATATGCTTGGCGCGAGCAACTTAAACATTTTAGCCGGTGAAATCAAAAGGCATAGAGAGAAGTCGCTTATCAGGACTATGGGGGAGCTTAAAAATATTTCAGACATAGGTAATTTAGGAATAGCCATTTCACTTAACGGTAATATAGTAAGGCTGAATGATATAGCGCGAATTGAGGATTCCTATCTTGAGGCAAGAAATATTGCCAGGGTCAATGAAAGACCAATGGTTACTTTATATATTCAAAAAGAGAGTGGGGCGAATACCATAAAGGTAGCGGCTCTTATAAAGGAACAGCTTGAAATTATAAAGGGAAAAGTCGATAAAAGCATTGAGATCTCTTACATTTCAGACCAAGCCGATTTTATAAAAGCGGCTATAAAGAATGTCAGAAACGCGCTTGTGTTAGGAGCCATTTTATCTTCGTTGTGTTTGTGGTTATTTTTAAGGAATGCCAGAGCCACTTTAGTTATAGCATTTTCCATTCCCTTATCGGTTATCGCGACTTTTAGTTTAATGTATTTAAGAGGGATTACCCTTAACATTATGACCTTGAGCGGACTCGCGCTGGGAGTGGGTATGCTGGTCGATAACTCTATAGTAGTTATCGAAAACATAGTTCGAAAGAACGAAAAAGGTATTGAGCTTATTTCGGCCGTTGTATCGGGTTCCGAAGAGGTTTTGCTGGCTATTGTAGCTTCTACGTTTACTACGGTAGTTGTTTTCTCTCCGCTGGTTTTTGTAAGTAAAAATATTCAGATATTGTACAGTGGTTCGGCTTTGACCATTGTTTTCTCTTTATTAGCATCTTTGGTAGTCGCGATTCTTTTAATCCCCATGCTGGCTTCCAAATTTAAAATTACAGGTATTAGAGAAAATAAAAGAAATAAATTAAAAAAGATTTATAGAAAATTTTTTATGTTTGTTTTTAGACACAGGTTTAAATGTATTGCCGTTATTTTTGGTATTTTTATTCTGTCCGTGATTTTATTCACCCGGTTGGATAAAGAATTTATAAGTCCTTTTGAAGAAGGCAGGTTTACTATTTTCGCGAAGATGGAAGCGGGAGCAAAGTTGTCTTTAATAGACGATATGTCTAAGGAAGTTGAAAATGTAGTAAATAGTGTTCCCGAAGTTAGAACCATAACTTCCCACATCGAAGGGTGGTCTACGAGAGTTTATGTCACGTTGGTTCCCTTATATCAAAGAAAGAGAAGTGCCGAAGACATCATTAACCGGTTAAGGCCGGAATTAAAGGAAATCGAACAAAAATATAAAGGCGGATTTATATATTTTTCGGAAGCGCAAGAAGCCGCTACGGCCAGAGAAGTAGTGGTAGATATCTTCGGTTATGATTATGATGTTATAGACAAACTTGTTTCTGAAGTAGGCGGGCGTATTTCCGAAATTGAGGGGATGGTAGATATAAAAAGGTCTATAGAAGAGGGCCGCCCGGAATTAAGGCTTATGGTAGATAGAGAAAAAGCCGCGCTTTTTGGATTTTCAGTAGGAGAAATTGCCGATATTCTTCACGCGCAGATAAGAGGTTTAAGAGCGACTTACTATCGCACAGAGGGTAACGAAGTAGAAATTATCGTGCAGCTGGACGAGAAATATAGAGATACACTTGAAAAAATCAAAAAATTAACTTTGATAGGCAGTGAAGGACAGCAGGTATATTTAGACCAGCTTTGTTCTTTTACTTTCGGCATAGGACCGGCTGAAATATGGCGTAAAAATAAAAAAAGAATGATTCAGTTAAGCGCTACTTCTACGAAATTTTCTTTGGATAAAGTTACGAAGCGATTAAAAAATACACTTAGCACTATTTCTTTCCCAAAAGATTATTTTTATAAATTCGGCGGGACTTGCGAAATTATGCAAAAAAACAGAACAGAACTTATGTTTGCTTTGGTTTTGACGTTACTGCTCGTGTATATGATAATGGCGTCTCTTTACGAGTCCTATTATAAGCCGTTTATTATTATGTTTACGGTTCCTTTGGCAATGATAGGGGTAGTGACCGCTTTGACTTTAACGCGTAAACCGGTTAACGTGGGGGTGGCTATAGGGGCGATGGTTTTGGGCGGAATTGTGGTTAATAACGCCATTATTTTGGTAGATCATATCGGGCTTATGAGAAAGAAAAATTTAAGTATTTTTAGGGCGGTTATTTCCGCGAGTCAGGACAGATTAAGACCGATTTTAATAACGAGCTTTACCACTATATTCGGTATGATGCCGCTTGCTTTTTCGAAGAGTGAAGGTTCGAGTTTGTGGGCGCCCTTGGGTATTACGGTGGTTTCCGGTATGATAAGTTCTACTTTTCTGACGCTGTTTATAGTGCCTATTATTTATGTTTTTTTCGAAAATATAATAGTTGGATTTAAAAAAAGATATAAGAATTAGTATTTTGTCGCGATATTGATTGCGGTAAAAATAGGGCATTAAAAGCAAATAAAGCCTCTATAAAGCCAACAAAATCTTATTGATAAATAAGAAGTTATATGTTAATATTAATTATATAAGAAATAAGAAAACGGTTTCTTTTTTTGTCTGGTTCAGGATTGAGAAAGACGCGGTTATATTTTTTCGCGGTGTTGTTTGTTTTTGATCAATCCTGAAACAAAAATGGTTTGCATAAGGATATTTATAAACCAAAGAGGTGTTTTATGGAAACTAAAGCACGAACTTCTGAAAATATGCCTTTAATGTTTAGAAGGCGGAAAAAAGGAAAAATAAAAGCAGTTGCTACGGGTGTATTTTTTATGGCAGCTGTTTTTTTGTTTTTCGCGGGGCAAGTTCTTGGGGATGAAAATGGTATGGTTATACAAACTACCAAAGGGCAAGACATGGTTTCTCCTGAGGTATACGCGACTCTTGAAGGGGTACAGCAGGTAAAGGAAAAACAGCAAAGATATATCGAAAATATCAATAAATCGCAGAATGGCGAAGATGATAATTTAATTTATCGTCATAATTTAGACGGAAGTTTTAGTATAACGGATAAAAAGGAAGGGATGTTTTCTCTTTTTGATAAAACAGGTAAAGCAATTTCTTGTGTAGACGTAAAAACCGGTGAAAAAATAGAATTCAACACGGAGGGTAAAATAGAAGCGGTAGAAGAAGCGGATGGTTCAAGAACCGAATATTTATACGATAAAGAAGGAGAGGTTTTAGATGTACTAAAATATGACAAAGACGGCAAAACAAAGGACGAATCCGAAGAGATAACGGAAAGAATAGATGTAGCGAAAGAAACAAAAGCGCTTCTGCAAAAAGAAGAGAAAAAAGAAACTTTGGTTATTAAGGGAGAAAACGCGGGGATAGCTAATTTAGAAGCAGAGGAAAATATAATAGAAAAAGTGCTTTCTGTCATTGAAGAACTTTCTATTTTTGCCAAGGATGCTTTTATAAAAGTGAGTTCTTGGTTGCAGACGCAGATTGATAATGTAATTAACTGCGCGGTAAAGGCGCTGGAAAATATAATAGGTTTCCAGTCACCCCATGCCTACCGGCAGGCAGGAGTCACCAGTCACCAGTCAATAGAAGAATTGGCGCAAGAAACTCTGCTCGCGGATATATTAGGCGGGGTGATAGATGAGAATACGCGGGGCAAATTAGAGACCTCGATGTATGCCATAAAAGAAGCCGCATTACAAAACGGCATAGAATTAAGCGGCATAAAAGTTGATTATAATCAGTTATTTGATTTTTACCATTCACCATTCACTATTCACTATTCACCATATATAATTTGTCACTTAAGTGCCGGACATTATATAGTAGTTACCAATGTGGCGGAAAACGGAGTTAGTTATATTGATTCCGAGGGGAATGAAAATACGATAAGTAAAGAAGTTTTTATAGGCGCGTGGAGCGGAAATGTTTTGTTGCCGCTTAGCTGGTTATCGGGTGAACGGGGCAAGGAGTTAACGGATGAAGAATTAAAGAGTATTAAAGGAAGCGGAACAACCTATAACTGTAATTTTGACGACGGTACATCTCCCGGAGAAAACGGTTTTACAGTTGGCGCGACTGGAGAGGGCAGTGTCATAGTGGAAGAGGATGCCGAGCATGGCGGTTATTCGGCGAAGCTTTGGGGTAACGAAAGCCATGATAGTGTTGTTTCTATGGAAAAGATTTTTATATTGGAAGAAGCAGGAGAAGTAAATTTTTACTGGAAGGTTTCATCTGAGGAAGATTATGATTATCTTAAATTTTATATAGATGATGTAGAGCAGGTTAAGATATCAGGCGAAGTTGATTGGGAAAGTAGAAGTTATGATTTGAGCGCGGGAGAACATATTTTGAAATGGATGTATGAAAAAGACGGCAGTGATAGTGAAGGTTCTGATGCCGGCTGGATAGATGATATAAATGTAACAGGAAACGCGGCCGAAGAAGAGCTGGTTTCTGACGATGTAATTGTTGAAACAGGTGATTATATCGGAGTTAAATACACCGGATATTTAGAAGACGGAAGTGTGTTTGATTCTAATGAAGATTCAGAAGATTTTTTATATTTCACCGTAGGTTCGGGAGAAATGATAGAAGGTTTTGATGAGTCGGTTATAGGGCTTTTGCTGGGAGAAAAAATAACGGTTACCATTCCTCCTGAGAAGGCTTATGGCCTTGAAGGAGAGCATGAGTTAGCGGGGAAAACGCTGATATTTGATATACAGGTAATGGAAATTAACGATCAACAGACAGCGGAAACCGTAGAAGAATTTTATTTCGACGACGGTGTTTCACCTGAGGGAAACGGTTTTACGGTTGAGGCAACCGGAGATGGAGATGTTTTACTGGAGGAGGACGGGGCAACCGGATATTCCGTGAAAATTTGGGGTAACGACAGCCATGACAGTGTTACCTCCATGGAAAAGGTTTTTATATTAGGGCA
>JBDRBQ010000112.1:0-37043 GCA_043822625.1 Candidatus Omnitrophota bacterium
ACGCATCTTATCGCGCGGCGCGTAAGAGAATGGGGAGTTTATTCCGAGATAACGGTCTATAACATCAAAGCGGAAGAACTTTTAGCCCGCGGTGCGACAGCGGTTATTCTTTCCGGCGGACCAGCCAGTGTGGTTGATAAAAAAAGCCCTATTTGCGATAAAAATATTTTTAATATAGACGTGCCGGTACTTGGTATTTGTTACGGCGCTCAGCTTATGGCTAAACTCCTCGGAGGTAAAGTTGCTAAAGCGAAAGCGAGAGAATACGGTAAAGCCGATTTAGATATCGTTTCTCCAAACCTGCTTTTGAAAACCCTGTCGAAAAAAGAGATTGTCTGGATGAGTCATGGCGATAAAATTACAAAATTGCCTACCGATTTTAAAATAATAGCTTCTACTGACAACGCTGAAATCGCCGCCATGGCCGATGAAAAAAGAAGATTATACGGCATACAGTTTCATCCCGAAGTAGTTCACACTCCGAAAGGCAAAACAATAATAAAAAATTTCATTTTCTCTGTCGCGAAATGTAAAAAAAGCTGGAACGCTCATTCTTTCGTGGAAAGTTCAATTGCTTCATTAAGAGAAAACCTTGGGACGGAAAAAGTTCTCTGCGGCTTAAGCGGGGGGGTGGATTCGTCTGTTCTGGCTTTGCTTTTGCACAAGGCTATAGGCAAAAAGTTAACAGCTGTTTTTATAGATAATGGTCTTCTGCGTAAAGGTGAAGACAAGTCCGTTAAAAAAAGATTTAAGGATAATTATAAAGTTAATTTAAAAATCGTTGACGCGACGGACGCATTTCTAAACGAATTAAAAGGCGTTACCGATCCAGAAACCAAACGCAAAATAATAGGCAGAGTTTTTATAGAAGTTTTCGAAAAAGAAGCGAAAAAACTTGGCAAAGTAAAGTATCTGGCGCAGGGTACCCTTTATCCCGACGTAATCGAATCCATATCGCCCTTAGGCGGCCCTTCAGCGACGATAAAAACGCATCACAACGTGGGCGGTTTGCCGAAGAAATTAAATTTTAAATTAGTAGAGCCTTTGAGAGATTTATTTAAAGATGAGGTTAGAGAGGTTGGAAGAGAACTGGGTTTGCCGGATGATGTTGTTTTGCGTCAGCCTTTTCCCGGACCGGGATTAGCGGTAAGAATTATCGGGGAAGTGACGAGGGAAAGATTATACGTGCTTAAAGAAGCGGATTGTATTTTGATAGAAGAAATAAAAAAAGCGAATTTATATCATAAGCTATGGCAGGCGTTTTGTGTTTTCCTGCCGGTTAAAACCGTCGGTGTTATGGGCGACGAGAGGACTTACGAAAACGTTATAGCTGTGCGCGCCGTTACTTCCGAAGACGCCATGACAGCGCGTTGGGCTGATCTTCCTTATGAATTACTGGAAAGAATTTCCAACAGGATAATCAACGAAGTCAAAGGTGTTAACAGGGTGGTTTATGATATTTCTTCAAAACCACCGAGCACGATCGAGTGGGAATAGAATGTAGGGGCGGACCGATGTGTCCGCCCGTTATCCATAATATGAGGTGAACAAATGTTTAAAGCGGAAATTCATGTAAGTTTAAAAAAAACGGTAGCTGATCCACAGGGATTGACTATCAAACACGCGCTGGAATCTTTGAGCTTCAAGGAAGCCGAGGAAGTCAGGGCGGGAAAATTTATCAGTATAAAACTAAACCTCACCGATAAAAAAGAAGCCGAAAAAAGAATAAATGAAATGTGCAAAAAGCTTCTCTCTAATCCGGTAATCGAGGAATATAGTTTTAAAATAGAAGAAATATAAAATAAATCCGATCGCTTTCGAAGCATGTGCGTTGTTATTCTTTTTTGTCATCCTCCGGCCCGCCAGAGGCGGATGTGTTTGACCGGAGGATCCAGAAAAGTATTCGTTTTTTAATTATAAGAATTATAAGGTATTACAAATATAGGGCATAGGCGAAAAATTATATAATTACTATGCTCTTTGCGCCATGCTCTATGCAACTAATAACCCCACGCTGTTTTGCGAAGCAAAACAAAACGCGGGGGTTAATTTCGACAAATAAGTTATCTCGCCCTTTGGGCTCTATAACTTATGTCGTTATTAAGGAGAGACATAAAGTGAAATTCGGTATTGTGGTTTTTCCCGGTTCCAACTGCGATCACGACTGTTTCGATGTGGTGAAAAATGTGTTGAAACAGCCGGTTAAATATATCTGGCACAAAGAAAAAAATCTCGATAAATTTGACTGCGTCATTCTTCCCGGAGGATTCAGTTATGGAGATTATTTAAGGTGCGGGGCAATTGCCAGATTTTCCCCCTTAATGGAAAGCATTATAAAATTCGCGAACGCGGGCGGTCTTGTTATAGGTATCTGTAACGGTTTTCAGATACTTCTTGAAGCAGGGCTTTTGCCGGGTGCTATGCTTCGCAACACAAACATGCACTTTATCTGCAAATATGTTTATATCAGGACGGAAAATAAAAATACTCCTTTTACGAAAGACTGCAAAAAAAATCAGGTTTTAAAAATACCCATTGCCCACAATGAAGGCAATTATTACATCGATAAAAAGGGATTAGACGAATTGGAGAAAAATGCGCAGATAGTTTTTCGTTACTGCTCAAGAGAAGGGGAAGTAAGCAAAAAATTCAATCCCAACGGTGCTGTATCCAACATCGCCGGTATAATAAATAAAAAGGGAAATGTGCTTGGCATGATGCCGCATCCTGAGAGAAGCGCTGAAAACATTCTCGGCTCCGCCGACGGACATTTAATTTTTGAGTCCATTGTGAGGAGTTGCGCGGGAAAATAAAAATGCGCGAATTGCCCAAACGAAAAGCGCCGCGGTTAAAAGAATATGATTATTCGGCAGCGGGGTATTACTTTGTGACGATATGTTCGAAAGACAAACAAGACATATTTGGTAAAATAAATCATAAATTTGTAGGGGCGCTGCTTGCCTGCGCCCGTGATAATAATTCTGTCAAAATAAAATTAACCAAAATTGGTCAAATTATTGACAGTCAATGGAATAATATTCCGAATCAATATAATAATGTTGATGTCGACCAATTTATTATTATGCCTAATCATTTACATGGAATTTTAATCATTAATAATCGGGCGCAGGCAAGCAGCGCCCCTACGATATCTCAAATTATTCGTTCTTTTAAGTCTAAAACAACTATGGAATATTTAAAATATATTAATCAAAACAATTTGAATATTTCGGGTAAAATATGGCAGCGGTCGTTTTATGACCATGTAATTAGAAATGAAAAATCTTTAGAAGAAATTCGCGAATATATTGTTAACAATCCCGCTAAATGGGATGATGATGAATATAATATGGACGCGAAAAATACACGAATTGCCCAAACGAAAACCGACCCATTTCCCACCCCGTAGGTGGGAAATGGGGGATTATTTTTTTTGGGATTATTTTTATAATTGACATGGTTCATCACATGTGATACACTTTATAGTGGAGGGGAAATTATGCCTACTAAAAATCCACGTATTAATGTAGTACTTGATCCGGAAATATACGCGGTGCTTACTAAATTGGCTCAAAATAAGGGGATTTCTTTGTCGCTTTTTTCGCGGGATTTAATAAAGGAAGCCTTGGAAACCATGGAAGATATTTATTGGCAGAAGGAAGCGGAAAAAAGAGAAAAGACCTTTTCTAAGAAAAAAGCTTTGTCTCATAAGGATATTTGGCAATAATGGGTTACGTTATTGTTTATCATCCTGAAATAATAAAAGACATTTCGGGATTGCCCAAAAACATAAAAACAAGGATAAAAAAAGCAATAGAGAGCAGACTGGTTGTTGACCCTGTTAAGTTTGGGGAGCCTTTACGCCGTAGTTTGCAAGGGTGCCGAAAATTGCGGGTTGGTGATTACCGTATTATTTATAAAATAGATAAAAGTAATATTATTATATTGAAAATCGGTCATCGTAAGGAAGTATATATATAGTAAAGCGAGATATAATTGACATAAATTTAATAGACGGATATTTCTGGATTGCCCTGACACGCAGGGCAATGACATTCTTTTTTAAATTGACGATTAATAAAAATGTACGAATTGCTTAAACGAAAAACAAATCTTCCCTAAACTCCGCCTGAGGCAGGTCATGCCTACGGCAGGCACGCCTCTTTAAAAAAGAGGGGAATTTTGAGTCATTCTTTTTTATAAAGAGGGAACAACTCTTCCCCCTTTGCAAAGGGGGAGTGAGGGGGATTTAAAACGGAGAAGATATTTAGCATGATAGAGAAAGAAGTTTACAGAAGTCTGGGATTGACGGACGCGGAATATAAGAGGATAGAAGATATTTTAAAGCGTGAGCCGACACCGACGGAGCTGGCTATGTTCAGCGTGGAATGGTCGGAACATTGCGGTTATCCGCGTTCGCGCAAATGGCTTAAATTACTGCCGCAGAAAGGCAAATACGAAACATTGGTAGGCGAAGATTCCGGCGGTATTGTGGTGGATGATTTGGCGATTATATTCAAAATGGAAAGTCATAATCATCCTTCGCAGGTCGAGCCGAAGCAGGGAGCTGCCACCGGCGTGGGAGGGATTATAAGAGATATTTTTACAGCCGGCGCGCGTCCCATAGCTTCTTTAAATTCATTAAGATTCGGCCCGCTTAGCGAGCCTTATAACAGATATTTATTGAAGGGCGTTGTTGAAGGAATTCAGTTTTACGGCAATTGCTTAGGAGTGCCGACGGTGGGCGGTGAAATTTATTTCGATGAAAGTTACAGCGGCAATTGCCTTGTGAATGCCATGAGCATAGGCATAGCCAAAAGAAACGAAGTAGCCAGAGCCCGCGCTTTTGGGGTGGGCAATTCTATTATTTACGCCGGTTCGACGACCGGCAGAGACGGTATCGGCGGATGCAGTGTGCTGGCTTCGAGTGAATTTAAAGAGGGTGAAGAGAAAAGGCCTACGGTTCAGATAGGAGACCCGTTTACCGAAAAATGTTTGATTGAAGCGACGATAGAGGCGCTGAAAACCGGTCATGTGCTGGGCATTAAAGATATGGGCGCGGCCGGGTTAACCTGTTCTACCAGTGAAATGGCGGACGCGGGTAAATCGGGCATGGAAGTGGATATTGGACTTGTTCCCCGCCGGGAAGAGGGCATGGAACCGTGGGAAGTTATGATGTCGGAATCTCAGGAGAGAATGCTTTTATGCGTGAAGAAAGGCAAAGAAAAAGAGATTCTGGATATATTTTTAAAATGGGATTTGAATGTGGTTGTTATCGGCAAAGTCATCAAAGAAAAAAAGGTAATTATAAAAGATAATTCAAAAATAGTGGCTGAGATTGATAATTCCGGTTTAGCCAACGCGCCTCTTTACGATATGCCCTACGAGAAGCCGGCTTATCTCGATGATTTGAATAAGCTTGATTTAAAAAATTTAAAAGAGCCGGAAGATTATAATGATGCTTTGCTTCAAGTGCTTGATTCTCCGTCAATCGCGAATAAAGGCTGGATTTATGAACAATACGATCATATGGTGCAGACTAACACTGTAACTTTGCCGGCAAGAAGCGACGCGGCGGTGCTGAGGCTTAAGGGGACTAAAAAAGCCCTTGCCGCTACGACTGATTGCAATAGCCGTTATTGTTATTTGAATCCACTCAGAGGTGCTGAACTTGCCATTGCCGAAGCCGCCAGAAATCTGGTATGCAGTGGGGCCCAACCTGCGGCGGTGACAGACTGCCTGAATTTTGGTAATCCGGAAAAATCAGACAGATTCTGGTATTTCAAGAACTGTATCGAAGGTATAATTTCTGCCTGTAAATTTTTCAATATACCCGTCGTTAGCGGTAACGTTTCTTTCTATAATGAAAATCCCAAAGGCGCTATTTATCCTACGCCTTCGATAGGCATGATAGGGGTTATTGACGATATAAAAAATGTCTGCACTCAGAATTTTAAAAATGAAAATGATTTTATAGTTCTTTTAGGCGCGATGAAGACAGGTCTGGGGGGTAGTGAATATTTAAAGGTAATTCACGGCAAGGTAAGAGGAGACGCGCCTGGTTTGAATTTGGAATCGGAACAGACATTGCAAACGTTAGTTTTAGAAACCATAAAAAAAAGTTTGATAAATTCGGCGCATGATTGTTCTGAAGGAGGTATGGCAACAGCTTTGGCTGAATGCTGTATATCCGATGAAGAAGAAATGCTGGGTGCTGAGATAAGCATAGATGATTTAAAAACAGATGATATGAGAATTGATGACGTTTTATTTGGCGAGGCGGCTTCGAGAATAATAGTTTCGGTCAGCGCGGCTAATTTGCAAAAATTGGAAAAAAGAGCTAAAATAAACAATGTGTCTTGTAAAGTATTAGGTAAAGTCGGTAGTTCTAAGTTTGTCGTAAAATATCAAAATAAAAATCTGATAAATCTTTCATTAAATAAATTAAGCGAGACTTGGCGCAAAGCAATAAGCAGAAGACTTGTTGCAGGGGAATAGTAGATAGTGAATGGTATACGGTAGAATAGTTAAATGCCGGGTGTTTTTAAGAGATTTTTTCTATTCCTGCCTACCTGTAGGCACTATTAAACTATTCACCATTCACTTTTTAAAGCTATATGTTCCAGGTTAACACGGAGGTTTTATGTGCGGTGTATTTGGAGTTAAAGGACATGAGGAAGCGGCGAGATTAAGCTATTTAGGGCTTTACGCGCTTCAGCATAGAGGCGAAGAAAGCGCCGGTATCGTTACTTTCGACGGCAAAAAAGTAAGACAGCATAAAGATATGGGGTTGGTAGGCGAAGTATTTGATGAGAAAATCTTAAAGACTTTGCGCGGGAACACTGCCGTCGGGCATGTGCGTTATTCAACTACCGGTTCAAGCAATATAAAAAACGCCCAGCCTTTTCTGGTAAATCACCGCAAAGAGCATATTGCCATCGCTCATAACGGTAACCTTACTAATACCGTCAAATTACATCGCGAGCTTGAAGAAAAAGGCTCCATATTTCAGACTACCATGGACTCGGAAGTAATCGCTCATCTTTTAGCTAAATCGGAAAAGAAAGACTTAAAAGAAAAAGTAGTCGAAGCTTTGAGCGCGGTTGAAGGCGCGTATGCTGTAGTTTTAATGGTAGGGGATACTTTAATCGGTTCAAGAGATCCTTATGGCTGGAGACCTCTTTGTCTGGGCAGAATAGACGGCGCTTACGTTTTATCCAGCGAGACTTGCGCCCTTGATTTGATACGCGCCGAGTACATAAGAGAAATCGAGCCGGGAGAAATCGTATTTATAAATAAAGATAAAATCGAATCTGTAAAAACCGCTGTTCATCATAAACATGCTTTGTGTATATTCGAATATATTTATTTTGCCAGGCCGGACAGCAACATATTCGGCAAGAACGTTTATCTTACGCGAAAACAGCTTGGACGGCAGCTCGCGCGGGAACATCCGGCGGATTGTGATTTGGTTATGCCTGTGCCTGATTCTGGAAATTACGCGGCCATGGGCTTTGCCAAAGAATCTAAAATACCTCTTGAATTGGGATTGATAAGGAACCATTATGTCGGCAGAACTTTTATCCAGCCTTCGCAGAATGTTCGGGATTTCAGGGTAAGGGTAAAATTAAATCCCATTAAAGATGTGTTGAAGGGGAAGAGAGTGGCAATTATCGAAGATTCCATCGTTCGTGGCACAACCAGCCGCGTAAGGGTGAAGACACTGCGTGAAGCCGGGGCGAAAGAAGTGCATATGCGTGTAAGTTGCCCGCCCTTAAAAAACCCCTGTTTTTACGGGATAGATTTTCCTACTAAAAAAGAACTCATTGCTTCAAAGCATTCTATGGAATGGATAAGGGATTTTATGAATCTCGACAGTCTGGAATATTTGAGTCTTGAAGGAATGCTCAACGCCATGCTTTTGCCCAAAGAAGAATTTTGCACTGCCTGTTTCAACGGCGATTATCCGGTGCTTCCTTCTAAGAAATTTTCAAAAAACATGCTTGAAAAAGTAAAATGATTTCACGGTACCCTATTGTACACCTCGGAGGTGTACGGTGAGGGGTACGCTGTTTTCGACGCAGGTCTATCTTAATAAATGGTTCATTGTATGAATTTTAAATTCGAAAAGGAAATAATAAATGCCAAAGACAAAAATAATCGCTACCTTAGGGCCTGCCAGCAGTAATGAAACTGTATTGAGGAAAATGTTTCTTAAAGGGCTTGACGTGGTTAGGCTTAATTTTTCTCACGCCTCGCACAAAGACCACTTGAGAAATATCGAACTTGTCCGCGAACTTAATAAAAAATTAAAACGCGGTATAAAAATAATGCAGGATCTGGAAGGCTACCGCATTCGCGTCGGCAAGCTGGAAAAAGAAATGAAACTGGAAAAGCGTAAGATTTTGTATATTACCCAGGAAAAGGTTACGGGCACCGAAGAGGAAATTTCTTTCGATTATGTCGGTTCTCTTAAAAGAATAAAAAAGGGAATGTTTATTTATATCGACGACGGGAAAATAGTCCTGGAGGTTAAAAGGATAGAGAAGAAACGCCTTGAGGCGCGGGTAATTACCGGCGGATTATTAAAAGAGAATAAGGGTATTAATATTCCCGCCGCGCGGCTTGATTTCCCGGCTATTACCGAGAAAGATAAAAGAGACGTGAAGGTGGCTATAGAAAAAAAACTCGATTATGTGGCGCAGTCTTTTGTGAACAGCGCCGGCGATTTAAGATTGTTGAGGAATATTTTAAAACCGCGTCACGCGGAGTGTAAAATATTCGCGAAAATCGAAAGCCGGATTGCTCTTGAAAATATTGATGAAATTATAGCGGAAGCCGACGGGATAATTGTCGCGCGCGGCGATTTGGGTATATGTATTCCCATTTATAAAGTTCCGGTGGTGCAGAAAGAGATTGTGAAAAAATGTTTATTGAAAGGTAAGCCGGTAGTTGTGGCTACGCAAATGCTGGAGAGTATGACTACCGAAAATCTGCCGACAAGAGCCGAAGTCAGTGACACAGCCAACGCTATTTTGGATGGGGCGAGCCATTTACTTTTATCGGGAGAAACGGCGGTTGGCAGGCATCCCGATAAAGTTGTGGATATGATGAATAAAATCATCAAAAATACCGAGAGTTATCAGGAGAAACTGCGAAATCTTTTTTGAGCAGGGGGAAGGGAATGACCGATTTAATTGATGCGCATTGTCATTTACAGGATGAACGCGTGCGGCCCGAGCTTGATAATATTATGAAACGCGCCAAAGACAGCGGCGTTGTTAAAATGGTTTTGTGCGGGACCTGTGAAAAAGATTGGCCGGAAATATTGAACGTAAAAGAGAAGTATCCCGATATGGCAATTTTATCTTTCGGTTTGCACCCGTGGTATGTTAAAGACAGGCCAAGTTCGTGGTTTGAAAAATTGGAGAAATTTATCAGAGAATATCCCGCGGGAGTAGGAGAAATCGGTCTTGATTTCGCGATTCAAAATGTTGACGTTGAAGAACAAAAAGAAGTTTTCCTGAAACAACTTGAGCTTGCTTTGAAGTATAAAAGGCCTGTTTCCATTCATTGCCGCAAAGCGCACGAGGCGCTGATTGATATTTTAGAAAATAAAGGACCTTTTGAAAACGGCGGCATTATCCATTCTTACTCAGGCAGTGCCGAATTAATTAAGAGATTTTGCGGGCTTGGATTTTCTATATCTTTTTCATGCTCGATTACCCGTTCAGGAAATAAAAAAGGAAGAAACACGCTTAAATCTGTGCCATTGGAGAATCTGGTGTTGGAAACCGACAGCCCTGATATTTTGCCGGCGGGATGGGCGGGGTTGAATGAACCGGCTAATCTTATTCTCGTCGTTAAGACCGCGGCTGGGCTCTTAAATTTATCGGAAGAAGAAATCGCGAGAATTACCTCTAATAACACTAAGAAAATTTTCGGGAATTTATAATGTCTGATAAATTTATGGACACCTTGCCTGCCGGAATATTGCATAAGGCAGGAGTTGAGACTTGTTTGTATCATAAAATTTAGAAAGGACCACATGTTTATCCCGAATTTTGCATATCGGGATTACCCCGACTGGCACAATTAAATCCGAATGAATTTAATTGATCGGCTCTTCGGGCAAATTTTGCTAATGGTTACCCTGTAGACAGGCAAAATTGGGATTTATCCGTGGGGCTCTATTTTGAACAGATTTATCAGGACAAAACAGCTTATCGGCGCGGATGCTTTAGGGAAAATTAAAAAACTCAAAGTGGCGGTATTTGGTCTCGGAGCGGTAGGTTCTTTTGCCGTAGAAATGTTGGCGCGTTCAGGGGTGGGGGAATTCCTGCTTATAGATTTTGATGAAATAAGATTGACTAATTTTAACCGTCAGCTTCTTGCATTGGAATCGACGCTGGGTAAATTAAAAACGGAGGCGGCTCGTGACCGTATTCTGGATATTAACCCTTATTGCAAAGTGATAGTTCATTCTGATTTTGCCGCGGCGGAAAACATCGACACATTACTAACGCCGAGACCGGACATCATTATTGATGCCATAGACAGTCTTAACCCAAAAACAGAATTGATTTCTTTCTGTTTTTTAGAAAAAATTCCTTTTGTTTCTTCGATGGGTTCGGGCGGCAGAACTAATCCTTTTTCGGTTAAGACAGCGGATATTTCCGAGGTTCGTAATTGTCCGTTAGCCAAAAGATTGAAAAAGAGACTTAATAAAAAGGGTATTGAAAAGGGTGTCCTATGTGTCTATTCCGCGCAAAAACCGATTGACGGGGAACCTGTCGTAGAAGCGGAAACGGAAGAATTTTATCAGCGCGGGAGAAAAAGAAATCCAATCGGCACTATTTCATATATGCCGGGAATATTCGGCCTTGTAATAGGATACGAAGCGCTTAATTTAGTTATAAAGCCGCGGTTAAGAATTCACGGAGAATAATTTTTAATATCAAGGCTGAATTTGGTGAATTCCCAGTGAATTTTAATCCGCGAATTGACATATCTCAAGTTATATGTTATAGTAAAACACAACAAAAGGGTGTGAATTTGTGATAGATAAAGGGCACATAATAGCGGAAGTCCTTAAAAATCTCGGCATTCTTGATGATTTAAAAATTGAAGAAGCTTTGAAGATTCAACTCGATAAAAAAGAACGTTTTAGCCGTGTTTTAATGGATTTAGGCTGTATTTCAAATGAGAATATTGGAAAATCTCTTCTCTCTCAATTTGGAATCATCCCCATAGAAATTTCAAAAATTGAATTCGAAACCGACGCGATATATGAAATTCCCCCAGAGTTAGCACAGAAACATCACATTATTTCTTACCAAGTAGTAAATTCTAAAATAAAAGTTGTTACCGATGACCCTTTGAATTTATTGGCGCGCGAAAATTTAGAAAAATTCTGCGGCAAATCTTTAGAGTTTGAGTTGGCTTCCCAAAATGAATTTAATGAAGTCCTGGCAAAAATATACGGCGCCGAATACGGGAAACGCGAGAAAAATATAGACGCGATAATCGGAAAACTTAGCGAGGACAATGTCCCCATTGCCGAAGGACTTCCAGCGATGGTGGAAGGTAAAGCCACAAAAGAAGAAGCCCCTATTATAAGGCTGGTTACGCTGTTTATAGCGGAAGCCGTTAAAAACAGGGCATCCGATATTCATATAGAGCCGTTAGAAAAAAAACTGCGGGTGCGTTATAGAATAGACGGTGTTTTGCACGAAGTCCCTGGCCCGCCTAAAAAACTGCAAGGGTCTGTTATAAGCCGTATTAAACTTATGGCAGGTTTGGATATAGCTGAAAAAAGACTTCCACAGGACGGCAGAATTAGAATTAATCTCGCGGGCAAATATCTTGATTTGAGAGTGTCTACTATTCCGGGAATTTACGGTGAGAGCACCGTTATGAGAATTCTGGATAAATCTTCTCTGCTAAAAGATTTAAGCGAAGTTGGTTTTTTAGCTGAAGATCAACATAAATTCGAAGAACTTATTTCTCTGCCCAACGGTATGATTTTGGTAACCGGACCGACGGGAAGCGGTAAAACTACTACCTTGTATGCCGCGTTAAGCAAAATAAATCAGCCTAATAAAAAATTGATTACCGTCGAAGACCCAGTCGAATATCAAATTTCAGGCATAAATCAGGTTCAGATAAAACCGCAGGTGGGGCTTACTTTTGCCGGAGGTTTGCGCGCCATTCTTAGGCAGGCGCCGGATGTTATTCTTGTCGGAGAAATACGTGATTTTGAAACTGCCACCATAGCTATTCAGGCTTCTTTAACCGGACATTTGATTTTTTCCACCTTGCACACAAACGATGCCGCCGGAGCGGTAACAAGATTAATCGATATGGGGGTTAAGCCTTATCTAATAGCTTCCACCGTTCAGGCTATTCTTGCTCAAAGATTGGTCAGGAAAATATGTTCTTCCTGTAAAAAAGTTTATAAACCAAATGAGGAAGAATTGATTTTATGTGGTTTAAAAAAAGAGAATGTCAAGAATACGACTTTTTATCGGGGAGCAGGATGTAATGAATGCAGTAATACCGGTTATAGAGGAAGAATTCCGATTTTCGAACTTTTGGTAGTAACAGACAGAATAAGAAATCTCTTTTTTGAGAAAATTTCGAGCACTTTAATTAAAGAAAAAGGGCGTCAGGAAGGAATGCATAGTTTAAGAGAGGACGGTGTCAAAAAAGTGCTTATGGGAATAACGACTTTTTCTGAGATATTAAGAGTTACTCATAGTGACGTGGATTGATTTTTTGTCACGCATGCGCGGGGGTGTTCGCCTCAATTCCTGATAGTATGGGATTAACATAGTGCCATGGGCAAATCCGTGGAGCTTTTATACAGAGTAAAAAACAATGACTAAAGAAGTAAAATACAGATTGATAGGACATGTTTTGAGAGACGAAGGAATACTTACTCAGTTTCAATTAGACGAGGCTCTCGAAGAACAAAAAAAAGTCGAGAAACCGCTTGGAAGAATTTTAATAGATTTCGGCTATGTGAGCGAAAATGATATTTTAAAAGCACTCGGCGTCCAGAGCGGGATGAAAGTAGTAGATATTAAAAATATAGAAATTTCTGCCGATATTATAGAAAAGGTTTCTGCTTCCACCGCCAAAATTTACAATATTATGCCTTTAAGTTTTGAAGAGAATACCTTGACGGTTGCTTTATCCGAGCCGCTTAACATAAATATGCTGGATGATTTAAGATTTATGCTGGGTATTAATGTTAAGGGAGTTATCGCGAACGAAAATGAGATTCGCCGGAAAGTAGATAAATATTACGCGGATAAAGGCGAATCCATCGAAGAAGTGGTAGAAGAGATTAACAATAAGATTCCCCTGCTGACTGACGGGATAAAAGAAAGGGACGTCAGCAGTTTGCAGGAATTGGCTAGTCAGGCACCGGTGGTTAAATTGCTGAATTTAGTGCTTTTACAGGCTATAAAAGATAAAGCCAGCGATGTTCATTTTGAACCTTTCGAAGACGTTTTTAAAATCAGATACAGAGTCGACGGAGTTTTGTATGAAATTACAAGTCCGCCCAAGAATTTGAGTTTAGCCATTACTTCAAGAATAAAAGTCATGTCTAATCTTGATATTGCCGAAACAAGGCTTCCGCAGGACGGTCGGATTATGATGAATATCAGCGGCAAAAACGTGGATTTGCGCGTTTCCACGTTGCCCACTGTTTTTGGTGAGAGCGTAGTTATGAGAGTGCTCGATAGGAGCATAGTCGGTTTATCTATAGATGAAATCGGACTACTTGATGAGTCAAAGAAAAAAATACTTGAGATAATAGAAAAACCAAACGGTATTATCCTTGCCACCGGCCCTACCGGCTGCGGCAAAACAACGACGCTTTATTCCTGTTTGAAGGTTATCAATAAAATAGACTATAAAATTATTACCACCGAAGATCCTGTTGAATATGACATTTCCGGAATTATTCAGATTAACATAAAACCAAAGATAAATCTTACTTTCGCCAACTGCCTGCGTTCCATACTGCGCCAGGACCCGGACATTATAATGGTGGGAGAAATTAGAGACGCCGAAACCGCCCAGATAAGCATTCAGGCTTCTTTAACCGGACACCTTGTTTTGTCTACCCTGCATACAAACGATGCCCCCGGAGCTATTACGCGTTTAATAGATATGGGAGTGGAGCCGTTTTTAATAACTTCGACGCTGGAAGCAATAATCGCTCAGAGATTGATAAGAACTATTTGTTCTAATTGCCGTCGGGAATATATTCCCGATGGAAAAGAGCTGGCACAACTCGATTTGACTCCCCAAGATATTGAAGGCCGAAAGTTTTATTATGGAAAAGGATGCGGTGAATGTAATAATATAGGATATAAAGGCAGGATCGGCATATATGAAGTATTGATTATGAATGATAATTTAAGGCCTCTCGTTATTGAACGGGCTTCATCCGCGGCGATAAGAAAAGCGGCCAGAGAATGCGGCATGAAAACACTGAGAGAAGACGGTCTGATTAAAATATATAACGGTACCACGACTATTCAGGAAGTGGTAAGAGAAACACAGGGGTATGGTTAAGACGTGGGATGCAGGCACGTTGGACGTTGGAAAATATGGTAGAGATAGGTTGTGACTTAGTAAAAATGGCTGTGTCAAATAATCTAAAAAATTTCTTCTTAATGTCCGGAGCAAATAAAATATGGAAAAATTTTTATACAAAGCGATAAGTAAAGCGGGAGAAAAAAAAGAAGGCGTTATAGAAGCGGAAAATAATGCCGATGCTATAAATCGTATTAAAACCTTAGGGTTTTATCCTACTCAGATAACGCAAAGTAAAGTAGCAGCCCAAAAAACCTTTTTGGCAAAAGCAAGCGCGAAAAGTAAAGCTTCTTCTAAGAAAAGTAATATTAAGATTCCTTTTTTTGGTATAGGTACGGTTAAATCGAAAGATATGGTTTTATTTACGCGTCAGTTAGCTACTTTGATAGACGCTGATTTGCCTTTAGTAAGAAGTCTTACTGTATTGAGAGACCAGTTAAAAGGCGGCGCTATGAAAGATGTAATAGCGCAATTAGCGCGGGATGTTGAGTCTGGAAGCACGCTTTCTGAATCCCTTGCCCGTTTTCCAAAAGTTTTTTCCAAGCTTTATATTAATATGATTAAAGCAGGGGAAGCCGGCGGTGTTTTGGAAGTTGTTTTGGACAGACTGGCGGATTTTAACGAAAAATCTCAACGTTTGGCCGGGCGCGTACGTTCGGCTTTAGCTTATCCTGTCTTTGTTGTTCTAATAGCCATGACGGTATTGATAGTTTTAATGGCTTTTATAGTTCCGCGTTTTATGGAAATTTTTGCCGAAGTAGGAACTTCTCTGCCGGCTTTGACGGTAATGCTTTTAAACATAAGCAGTTTTTTTAAGTCCAAATGGTATGTTGGTGTGGCTTTTGTAATCGGGATTGGTTTTATTTTCAGGTTTCTTAATGTCAGTCCGAAAACAAAAATTTTCATGGATACTGTTAAATTAAAAATACCCATCGTTGGCGCTTTAATCAAAAAAGTTTCCGTAGCACGGTTCGCGCGCACACTGGGAACTTTAGTTTCGAGCGGAGTTCCTATTTTGCAGGCCCTCGATATCACCAGAGATACCGCGGGTAACGAAGTTATCGCGAAAGCGGTAGCGAGAGTCCATGATTCCATAAGAGAAGGCGAATCACTAGCCGCGCCTATGGAAGCCAGCGGTGTATTTCCTTTGATGGTTGTTAATATGGTGGATGTTGGTGAAGAAACCGGTTCTTTAGACAGGATGCTGGTTAAAGTAGCCGATACTTATGAAGAAGAAGTTGATACTGCCGTCGGAGCACTGACTTCTTTGCTGGAACCGTTATTAATAGTTTTTATGGGCGTGATTGTCGGTTTTATAGTGATAGCCATGTTCTTGCCGCTGGTCAGCCTGATGAGCGCGTTGGGATCGTAAAAATAGTTCGGAGTTCAGAGTTTAAAGTTCGGAGATAAAAATAGTAGGGTGTATTCGCGAACCGCCCGTTATCAAAGAATAAATAATAATTATTGGTAGATAAAAAATTTGCCGGTATTCTTATTTAAAACTTTTGCAAAATAAAGCTTTCTCCATTTTTTTGTCATTCTGAAGGAGTTCCGAATCTTCGGGACGACTGAAGAATCTCTACGATAAATACACCGTGAGATTCTTCACCTTCGGTCCAGAATGACTAAAAAACGACATTTGTTAAAAAATTCCCTTATTATTATAAAAATGAGCGTATCGGAGTAGAATTGTTGACTTTTAACATAGGAGGGTAATAATGATAGATAAAAAGACAATTTTAAAAAAAGGATTTACTTTAATCGAACTTTTGGTGGTTATTATGATTATCATGGCTTTAGCCGGCCTTGTGGTTGGAGGTGCGCAGAAAGCGAGACAACGGGCTCTTGTTGCCAAAGCAAAAGCGGCAATTGCTTCTTTAGAGACAGGTTTGAGTATGTATGAACTTGATTATGGTTATTATCCGGATGCCCCTATCAGCAATGTTGTGACTTTGCTCAGCAAAGACCCGGGTGAAGAAGATGATACATGGAACGGACCTTACGTAATGTTTAAAGAGGAAGATTTAAAAGATGGTAATCTTATTGACCCGTGGGGTAATCCTTATGAATATGCCAATCCCGGTTCTGCCGAACACGGGCATGACAGATATATCGATATCTGGTCGAAGGGGCCGGATGGAACCGACGGTGGAGGAGATGATATTATAAATTGGTGAAAGGTAAAAGGGGACGTTGTAATTTTATCCACGTTCTCTACGATAAAACAAATAATTCAAAAGCTGTTCGAATTGAAACTTCTAACAAGGGCATTGTCAAAAACGGGGAAGGAAAGAAGCGGAAATAAGTGATGTGTCCCCGAATTAATGCGGGTTGCAGTGCCATTCGGGACACATCACTATGATTTCAAAGCTTTCCTTGACAAATATGTTTTTATGCGGTATTCTTAATTTAAGAAAATAAGAAATTACGAAATTAATAAAAAGAGGAGAAATCGTTAATGAATCGTATATTTATCAGGGAACATTATCAGATTACGTTGCCTTTAGATATCAGGAAGATGCTACCCCTTGATGTCGGCGATCCGGCGGAGATCGAGATTAATAAAAAAGGGGAGATTGTTATTAAGTTGCTTAAAGCAGTTGATGTTTCGCAAGCATGGTTTTGGAGCGCAAAACATCAAGAAGCGGAGGAAGAGGCGGAAAAAGAACGTTTGCAGAAGAAGGGCAAGAAGGTAAAAGGTGCTAAGGGATTGATAGATGAGCTTGAGAAATAAATTTGTTTATTTACCGCGTTTTAAACGGGATTATAAAAAGTTGTCTGTTTCGGTTCAGGAAAAAGTTAAAAAAGCTCTTTTCCTGATGGAAAAAGATTTTATGTATCCTTCTTTGCAGGTAAAAAAAATTAAAGGGACGAAAGATATTTGGGAAGCAAGGGTATCTAAAAGCATTCGATTGACTTTTAATTTTGAGGAAGATGTTGTTATTTTCAGAACTGTAGGAGAGCACGACATTTTAAAAAGACAATTCTGATGGGAAAACGTGATGTTGCCATGCATATAAATATAAAAAGTTTGATAAATATCTTGAAAAAACCGTTTGTTTTTAGTAAAATTTAAAGGTAAGGCTAAAAAAACACAAGAGGTATTAATTTGGTACGCGTAAAAGCCCCATCCGAAAATATTATTTCAAAAACAAAATCAATACTCTTCAGGAAATCCGGTTTTACTTTAATGGAAATTATCGTTGTCTTATTTATTGTTATTTTTATGCTTAGCATGTCTGTTCCTTTTTTCTCGAGATTTTCCAAGGGGTCTAAGCTTAAAAGCGCGGCAAGTAATATTGCTTCTGTTTTGCGTACGGCGCGTAGTTACGCAGTTGCTAAAAATAGAAATTTTTATGTGTTGATTAATGACGAGAAATTGGATAATCTCTATTACGCGGTTAAAATTTACGATTCGAATGAAGGCACGGTCGGCAAATGGTATCAATTGCCGCAGGGAATAGAAGTGGATTCTTTGACTTTCAATAAAGAGTACGCGGTAGCAGAAGTGCCTTTTCCCCATGATTCTGATTCCGCGCAGGAAAAAATAGTGATAGAATTCAAACCTAACGGCGGTGTAAAATATGGCGGTTCAATATATATTAAAGATATAGATGGTAAATATAGAAGAATTGATGTTATAAATACGACAGGAAGAGTTAAGGTAACAAATGAGGAGCCTGATTAAAATGATGAAGCGCGCGCTTTTTTTTAGTTTTAATGCGCTATTTGGCGGCAAGCTGTGGAGAATTAGACCCACAAAAGGGTTTACTCTTATCGAGATAATAACCGCTCTGGCTATTCTAGTGACGGGGTTGGTTAGTATTTTGGCTTTGTTTCCGGTGGGGTTTCGCGCTTCGGAAAAGGCTATAAAACTTACGGAAGCCACTATTTTCGCGCAGGAAAAAATGGAAGAAATCAAGATGAAGGGTTATGATGAGGCGGTTGCGGAGGGAAAAGATGACGACGGTAACCAGAATAAAAAATTGAGCAGGGAAGTTGCGGTTTCTGATGTGGAAGAGTATGAAGGATTTTTGAAAGAAGTTGTAGTGACAGTAACGTGGAAGGAAAGAGGAAGAGATGTCGAAGAGGAGTTTAAAACCTATGTCGCTGATTACACGCCCTAAACGCTGTGGTTTTACGTTGGTTGAGTTGATTATAGTTATGGCTATTATGGGAATATTTATGACGAGTCTTTTCGCGGTTTTTAAAAATAGTCTTGACGCGTGGAAGAAAAGCGAAGCGAAACTCGCGGTTTATCAGAACGCGCGTACTATTTTAGACCAGATGTCGAGAGAAATTCAGACGGCTGTTTTTGATCCTGCTAACGGTGTGCACGCGAAAGGTTATGAAAAAGGAAGCGGTATAAAAACCGATTCGCAGGGAGATGAATTTTTCTTTGTAGGTATAGTGGATGCGGGTGACGCGGACTTGGCTGAGATAGGATACTGGATAGACAGCGGGCACGTGCTTCGCAGGCATTATGATGTGGCGGAGAAAGGAGAAATTCCCGCTTTGGATTTTAATTTTACGACGCCGGACAGCAGTAAATATAGCGACGATGAATTGGGTTTCGATGTTACGGATTTACAGTTTAAATTTCATTATCGCACGACTACGCTCGAATGGGCGGCTACCGAAAACGCGAATTGGGATTCATCGAGCGACAACATTGCCAACCTTGCCGCGAACGGTTTGTTGAAAACCCCGGATGGTTTACCAAACGGTGTCGAAATCGAGATAACTATTCAGGATTCCACTCAAAAAGAAGCAGTAACGTTTTCTACTTTAGTTTATATCCCTCAATCCAAATAAATGAAAAAATTTATCCGTGTAAAAAATGATGAAGTTTTGCCTCGCGCCCGCGGATGTAAGAAGTTCGACAACCAGGGCGTAACACTCATTATTTCCATAGGCATATTGAGTTTGCTGGTTATTGTAGCTACTTATGGCGCCATCAATATGTATCTTGAACAAAAAGCCGCTGTTAATTATTCGAACGGCGTAAAAGCCTCCTACATTGCCGAAGCCGGTATACAAAAAACCATCGCCGATATCAGAAAGCAGATTAAAGAAAAAGATTACACTGAACTCACCGTCGATATTCAGGATACCTACATCGAGAATGAGGTTGAAATGGATTTAGATGATCATTCTTCCTGTGTAATTCAAGCCGAGAGCGAAGCCGAAAAAGTTAATATCAACAGCTTAACCAATACCGATTCCAGAGCCATAGAAATTCTGTACGAGGAAGGCGGCCTTGATTACGATACCATTGCAGAAATAATAGATTATCGTGATTGGGATGATGAAGCAACTACTACTCTTTATACTTCCGGCGGGTGGATAAACTGCGAAGGGAGTGAAGACGGGGCTAAAAATTTGCCTTTTACAACGACGACAGAATTGAAGTTGATAGAAAGTATAGATGAAGATACGTATGACGGCATCAAGGATTATGTTACTGTTCATAAGCCTATTGTGCGCGGAGGGCTTCTGGCAAAGTATTATAAAGGGTTAACCGGCAGTTCTCCAAACGTGAAAATAAATGAAAGCAGGTATTTGGGTTCTATTATCGAATTGGGGCCGATACAGGAATATTATCCTGGCCCTATGCCCGGCACCGACGGTTTATGGGGAGGATGGTACGAGACTCACGACGCTGATTTCGCGGGCGGTTATTTATTTTCGCGGTATCCCGGATGGGGTGACGGAAAATTGGATAATTTCGGGATTATATACGAAGGATATATAGATATTTTGCCGGAAGAAATAGGAGGCCCTGTTAAATTTTTATTATACGGCAATGATGGTATGAGGTTATATATAGACGGTGAACTTGTCATCGACAAGTGGAATGATACTTATACCGGAGGTTGGAAGGGGGTAACTGGTTTGCATACTTTCGCCTATGCGGGCTGGCATTCTATAAGAGTAGATTTTTATGCTTTCGCGGTGGATGTTGACCAGGCTGTTGAACTTCAATGGAAAAATACGGAAGATACCTTTGACCATCCCCATAAGTGTGTTTGGGCGGACCGGCTTGGATATGAGGTGCCGTTGGACATAGATTATAACAACGCCGGTTTTTATAAGATAATTTCCAGGGGCATTTTGAAATCGGAGAAAGGAAAGACTCTGGCGGAAAAAGAAGTAACCACTGTTGTCAGGGTTTTCGGCGCGTGGAGCCAGACAACCCGTTCTGAATTTTCCGCGTCGTGGAATGGTGTATATGATGATTTTAGCGACGGTGAAATATTAAACGTGACCTGGCTTGACGGTTGTCCTTTGGATGCCGGAGGCAACCCGAATCTCGGCACGAAAGAGGACGCCTTGAAATTGGGTTTCTGGGATAATTTCGAAGAAGATTTAGCTTATTCAGCGGTTAATTTCGTTGGCAACAATTATACGAGTATCGGAAACTTTAGAGATTATGTTTCCGGGAAAAACGGTGTGGAATTTATTCTTTTCGCGGCCGAAGGATATGAAACCACCGCGGAAATCAACGGTTATTACTGCTATATGGATTCTCGAACTTCCTATGATTTATTCGCGGAGGCATGGGAACGGGATTATACTACGCCGTCATCAAGAAAAGCGACGTCATGGGATACCGGCAGGTTTTATCCTAAACATGTTTCATTTTTTGAAGGATTGTATCTTTTCGGAGGGGACGCAAACACGCGAAATTATTATACCTCTCAAAGGGATGAATACGGTCCATATTATCCGGTTGCGCGGGGAGTAAGCGAACTTACTTTGAATAATCAGCAGGACGCGGGAGATACTTATACCACAGTATATACGCCGTTTTTGCAGGAGAAAATTTTAGGAGTAAAGGGTATTGGGACTCATTATGCCTCTTATATAAACGGGGCATTTACCGGCGCTGAGGGGAACAAAGAGGCAGATAACGCGGGCTGTATGGTTGTAAGCTGTTATGACACAGATAAAATAGAGTGGCTCGAAGACTCGGGAAATTATTTGGCTCATAGTGATGATAAATCTTGGACTTACTGGGATGATATAAGAATAATACCGGCGGAAGGTTATTTAGTTTCCACACCTTTTTGGGGGGATACGGCGGTTGATTTGGGGGTTGTTTCGTGGACAGAAAGCGGGAATGGAAATATTTCGGTTAAAGGCAGGACCACTCTTGGTTTGGGAGATACTAATTGGGTAAATCTTTCTAACGGCGGGGCTCTGGATTTTGACGAAGTTGAAAATTTTCAATATAAAGTTATTCTGCGAAATAGTCTTTGCGATGGTCAAACACCGGTTTTCGAAGACATTACCGTAACTTATCTGCCGTATGTGGATGTTTTTTATTGGAGGCAGTGAAAAAAGAGAAGGTTGCCGACCGGTTGCCATGTCACTGCGTCACCGGTAATACAGGGCTATGCCCAATGTTATTGACAAACAATTATATGTATGATATAAATATAAGTGAATTGTATCTGCTGTTTCTTTAACGTCATTTCATAATCTAATAAAATCATGTTTAAAAATAAGACTATAATCGGACTCGACATAGGCACCAGTTCAATAAAACTTGCCGAAGTAAGAAAAGACAAAGATGGAATAAAATTAACAAGGGCTCGTTTTTTGGAACTTAATGCCAATGAGAAAAAAGAGCCGGCATTAGCCGTTAACCGCATTTTAAAACTGGAAAAGATTAATTTTGCCAAAGCCATTATTGCTATTTCCGGAAAATCCGTTTTTAGCCGTTTTGTAAAACTCCCCAAGCTTACCGAGCAAAAATTGGATAAAATTATTGCCTTTGAGGCGCAGCAGCAAATCCCATTTCCTTTGGAAGAAGTTATTTGGGATTATCAGCGTATTAAAAAAGCCGAAGCAGACGGTCAAATCAGCGTTGCTTTAGTAGCGGTTAAAAAAGATATTGTTGAACATTTAGTGCGGGAACTTTTTCGCGCCAACATAGACATTCAAACCATAGATGTCGCTCCTTACGCTTTATATAACGCTTTGGATTTCCGTGATGGTTTGGAAGATTTGGTTGTGCTGGACATAGGCGCTAAGACAACTAACATCGTTATTTCAAGAGAGGGCAGGGTGTGGACAAGAAATTTGCCTATTGCCGGGGATGACATTACTAAGGCTATAGCAAAAGGACTGGATATTTCTTTTGAATCCGCGGAACAAAAGAAACGCGCGGAAGGTATAATTTTTATAGATGAAGAAAGTGTTTCCCCAAATCATGCATCGAAATTTATCGCGCCGGTTTTAACCGATCTTTTAACTGAGGTTTCCCGTTCTATAGGCTATTATAAATCTCAATTCGACGGAGCGGCGTTTAAAGGAATTGTATTAACCGGCGGGACTTCAAAATTAAAGAACATAGATAAATTTTTCGAAAATAATTTAAAATTAAAAGCTTGTTTTTGTGATTACTTGAAAAAGCTGAAACCGACGCCAGGGTTACTAAAAGGAGATTTGCTTCAGTACCAGCATTTGATGGGGGTGGCTATCGGTTTAGTATTAAGGACGATTATTCAGCCTGCTGTTGCCATCAATCTTATTCCTTCTCAGCTTTTGAAAATCAGAGAAGCGAAGAAAAAGAAAAAATATATTTTCGGTTGTGGAATACTTGCCGCGGCTTCTATACTGCTTTTAAACGGACAATTGATACAGAAAAACCTGAATATAGAAAAAGAGATAAAGCGGATCGACGCGGTGCTCGCGGAATATAATAAATTTAATGAAAAAATAGAAGCGATTGAAGAGGCGACTTTGCCTATCGATAAAAAAAATGAATTATTAAAAGAGTTCGTGCGAGAGCGGGATTATTGGCTTAATATGTTTGCCGAAATAACTTCGATGTTAAAAGAAGATACATGGCTTACGAATGTTAAATTTGAGGATGCTAAAACTATTTTGATAGAAGGACAAACGACGGGTTCGTTTCTTACGGTTACTCAGCTTAAAGAAAATATTGAAAACGGCGTATTTCTTAAAGATGTGGAAATTCTCAGCGCCAATATTGAAAAAGATAAAGACGCGAGGCAAAAAATAAATTTTAGTTTAAAAGCTGTTCTCGCGGAAAGGACGTTATTGTTCAGGTAAAATGACAGGATTAAAGAAGAATTTAAATTCAATTATTTTTATATCGGTTTTGAGTATTCTTTTGGGCGGTCCTCTTTTTTATTTAAGCGGAACTTTAAAAAAGATGGCGGATTTGAATTTCGAGAAAAATCAAAAATTGAAGATTGTGAATAATTACCGCAAAAAGGATTCCTTGATTCCGTCGGAAGCTCTTTTGGATTATTGCGCGGAAAAAAGAGATGAGGAGGAAAAATATTATAATTCTTTTAATGCTTTGTTTGAGGATTATTGTAAAAACATACCGGTTACAGTCCCCGGCTCTTTAAAATTTAAAGAGGAATTGGTAAGTGAACAATCCGGGTTGCGGGAAGGCGCAAAAAAGTGTTATTTATCCATCAATAAAAATGCTTTTCCTTTAGGTTTCGATAAATATGAAAAAGAACTTCCTTCTGAAAAGGATATTCCTGATTTGACTGTTGAATTGGGAGCAATGAAAAAGTTAGTTTCATTTATGATTCAATCTAAATTGCAAACTCTTGAAAATATTACTATTATGGAACCGCGCGACTATACCTTGACTGGCGAGAAAGAACCTTTTTCGCGGCTTTATCCGATACGGCTGACTGTAGAAGCTGATTTTGATAATTTTATGGATTTTTTATATCTTTGCGGCAAAAGTGATTATATTTTTACTCTGGAAGATATGAGTGTTTATCAAACTAAAGCAAAAAATACCATTACCGCGGAACTTTTGATAAACGCGGTTATTTTTCTATGACGAGAATAAATTGTTTTATGGAAGGGAAAAACAAGTGAAGTTTATTTTAAAAAATGTAGAAAAAATAATTTTCGGCATTTTTGTATTATTATTTATAACTGTTTTTGTGGTTGCCCGCTTGGGTGCTATCAGGAGGGTGGAAAAGGTAAATTTCCCAAAAGCTAATAAAACTGTTGGCATATCCGAAGAGGAACGCGTTAAATTTGAAAATTACGATAAAATTATTGGAGAAGCAAGGAAACCGGAGAGTTTAGGTAAATACGAGTTTTTTAAACAAAGAGATTTTTTTCATGAGTACGAAGAGGCTGTATTGCCGGAGCAGCCGTTTATAGTGAAAGAGATAAAACAAATTCCTTTAAATATTATATATAAAGGGCTTATAGAATTATCTAAAGATAAAGTTATCGCGCAGGTAAATTTTAACGATAAAACTTATTTCTTGAAAGAAGGAGAATCCTTTGGGGAATATACGCTCAGAGAAACAACTAAAGATTTTTGTGTAATAAGCAGTAACGAAAACAAAGAAATGAAATTGCCTTATCGGCAGGAAATTTTCGGCGATGAATACGAAGCCGTTCTGTATGATACCAAAACTAAAAATTTGTTTAATATAAAGAAAGATTTTAAGATAAGAGAATATCAAGTGCTTGACATCAAGTCCGGCCATGTGGTATTATTAGGTAAAAATGGAGATACAATTACTTTGAAAAAAGGAGAGGAATAAGAAATGATAAACGCGCGGAGAATCGTTCTTGCGGCACTGATAATTGGTATTTGTTATTTATTTTTGGGTTCAGCGGTTTCGCGTGCCGAAGATTATAAAAATAAAGCGGAAGAATTGGCGGCAAAGATTGCGCGGGAAAAACTTGCAGGTGATCAGGAAATAGCGAGCGCGGTAATTGATGCCGGTTATTTTGAGAAAGCGGAAGCTTTATATAAGCAGAGGGAATATGAAGACGCTTTAGACGCGTTTTTACAGGCGCGGGAGATGTCCTCCACGAATAAAGACATTGAAGATTACATTAACAAATGTGAGAAAGCTATAACGAAAGCATCGTTAAAACATTATTTTGACGGAGTTAAACTGTATAAACAAAGTAAATTAATTGAAGCTATGGATGAATTTTCCATGGTTAATGAAAAGAGTAATAAATACGCGAAAGCTAAAATATATATAGATAAAATTGAAGAAGAATTGGAAGTGTCCGATTCGAAAAGAGGAAAAGATGATTTTGAGCGGGAAAAGGAAGATTTAAAAGGTCAATTGAAAGATTTAAAAGAGCAATTGGCTATCGCACAGTTGCGTAAAGAAGTTCAGGAGCAGCAGCTTATGCTGGATGTGGATAAGGCTTATTTGCCATCGTCTAAGGTAAAGCGTGCCGAAGCAACGCAAGAAGAAACGGTGGACGAAAAAAAAGAAAGAGAAGATGCCGAGGCGCGCGCTAAAGTTATCGAAGAAATGAAAAAGATTTCGGTGCCGGCATTGAGTTTAAATGACGCTGATATCCGTGATGTCATAAGACAATTGATGAATATGACCGGAGTTACTATTGTACTTGATGAAGTCGCGTTGAACAAGGTAGCCGGAGAAGGAGCGGTAAAAGTTACTTTTACTACAGTTACCCCCATTCCTCTGTTGGCCCTGCTTGAATTGTCGCTTAAAACAACCGGATTAAACTATCGTGTCGAACCTACTTATATATGGATTTCAGATAGAGAGACTCTTGCCAAAGAAGAACTGGTAACGAAAACATATAAACTAAAATATGGTGTTAGAAAAATGCGTGAAGTTTCACTTACGGAATTTGGCACTGGTGGAACATCTAAGAGAGAAGAGTATTAATCTTATGAAACTAAAAACAGCAGTTTTGATTTTAACGATTCTTGCTTTTTTCCCTTCGATAAGTTTCGGGGAAAATAAAATAAGTTTAAAAGAATATTTAGAGCAGGCTTTACCTCCCCAGGAAGGTAGAAAAGTTGTTGTCAATGAATCAATAGGATTAATTACTGTAACTGATACTCCTTCCAATCATAAATTAATTAAAGGATTGCTTAAAGAAATTGATATGGGCCCCAGGCAGGTTATGATAGAAGCTAAATTTGTGGAAGTTTCTGTCTCGAATTTAAATGAGTTAGGTGTTGAGTGGGATTGGTATAGAGCCGGTTCTCCTAAAAATGGTAATAGG
This sequence comes from Candidatus Omnitrophota bacterium, assembly GCA_043822625.1. Classification (GTDB taxonomy): domain Bacteria; phylum Omnitrophota; class Gorgyraeia; order DAOVKU01; family DAOVKU01; genus JBDRBQ01. The sequence continues at coordinate 26,641 of JBDRBQ010000112.1, forward strand.
CTGAGCAACTTAACAGCCGGAGGAAGCCCTGGATATAGTGACTCGGATGTTATAAGTCCTTCCGATGGTATTAGCTGGTATAATTCCGCTACTACAGATGAAGATGCTTCGGCTTTTCCTAAAACAGAGCACGGTCTTGACTGGTTTTTTTCTAAAACAACATTTAAAGGTGATTATTTAAGGGCGTATTTACACGCCTTGGAAGAAACAGGAAAAGGCAATGTGTTATCGGCTCCTAAAGTAACTACTTTATCGGGACAAATGGCGAGCATGAAAGCAACCAGAACTTTCCCTTATGTAAACGATGTGGATTTGGAAAATATAGGTACATCCGAGCACCCTATATGGACATTTGATTATAGTATCGAAGAAAGAACGGTAGGAATATCTTTAGAAGTTACTCCTTACGCGGCGGAAGGAAGCAATTATATTACCTTAGATATTCATCCGGTTGTTGATACTTTAATTAGTCAAAGTTCAATAAGACCTACTGTTACAAATACAATTACTACTTCAGTAGAAGATACCTTTGCTGATTTAAGTACGGGTGAGGAAATTATAGTTACTCGAAATACCAGTACTAATGTAGAACTTCCGGGGGTACCCGCGAGTGTTGGCTGGCCTGAGGTTGAAAGCCGTTCCACACAAACGAGTTTAATAGTAAAAAGCGGAGAGTCTATAGTTTTGGGGGGATTAATCAGGTCCACAGAAAAAATGACTAAAAAGAGAGTGCCTATATTAGGATATATTCCTGTTTTGGGAAACCTTTTCAGCTATAAATACGTAGATAAACAAAAACAGAATCTTTTAATTTTTATAACTGCTACTTTAATTAACGGCGAGGGGAAACCTGTATATTAAGAAGGTTATTATGAAAAAGGTCTTATTTTTATTTTGTTATATTATATTCAATTTGGTTTTTTGTTTAACAGGTGGATTATGCGAAGATTATACAATTAAAGAATATTTAGATGATGCTTTGCCTACACAGGAAGGCAGAAAAATTGTTTTAAATGAATCTTTGGGATTTTTGACTGTTACAGATACTCTTTCCAATCAAAAGTTAATTAAGGAATTAATAGAAGTATGGGATGTGGGTCCCCGTCAAATTGCCATTGAAGCGCGTTTTGTGGAAATTTCGATGAGTGATTTAGGCGAATTTGGTGTTGAGTGGTTGGGTGAAAAAAGCGATACCGCGGCCGGTGGGAGCGTGAATAGGAGAAATAAAAGAGGAGATTTCCTCATAGGGCCGGGAGTGACAAGTACCATACCGGATAATGAAACAGTAGTTAATAATCCTGCCACAGTTGGTACCGGAGATTTATTAACAGCAACGGGGGCATTGGAAGGAACGCGGCCTTTGTGGACCGGTACCGAATTTGGAGCGCCTACAGATCTATCGGGGTTGGGTGTATGGCTTGGCAAAACAACTATCAGCGGCAGTCAGTTGTTTAGTTATTTAAGGGCTTTGGAGACTACGGGAAGAGCCAGTCTTTTATCAGCTCCAAAAGTAACTACTCTTTCAGGACAAATGGCCAATATAGAGTTGGCGAGAATTTTTCCTTATGCTACCAGTGTGAAGAGAACTGACACCGAAGATGCTTTTGGTATAGTAGAAACTTATAAGATTGATGAAAGAAAAGTGGGTATATTTCTTGAAGTGACACCGGTGGTGGGTAAGGATAGTAAAGTCATTAGTTTAGATATTCATCCTGAAGTGACCGACGTAGTTAAAAAGGCTTCATTAGTTGATAGCGATCAATTTCCAGTTTATCTTGGATGGCCTGTTATTGACAGTCGTTCCGCGCAGACGACTGTGAGTGTGGAAAGCGGTGAAACGGTAATCATCGGTGGATTAATGAAAGATGAACAAACAGTCACCAATAGAAGAGTTCCCATTTTAGGATATATTCCTCTATTTGGTAATCTGTTTAAATATAAATATGTATCAAGAAATAAAACGAATCTGGTTATATTTTTAACCGCTACCATAATAAGCGCTGAAGGGGAAGAAATAAGATAGGAGAACACGATGAGAAAAATAGTATTTTTTGCTGTTTTGGTAACGATAGTATTTGTATCTTCGTTTTCCTACGCGCAGGACAAAAAAAAGATTTTATTATCTACGACAAGTAATATCAATCAACCATATGAAGTTATCGGTATAGTATACGGCAGAATAAATACAGCGGATATTAGAGATTTGAATGAAGAACTTGAAAGCCGGGCAGGTAATATGAACGCGGATGCCGTTGTCGAAGTGCGGTATTTACTTTATGTAGGCTATCTTTATGCTTATGGCACAGCGGTTAAATTTAAAGAATGAGTTTAAAGCATGTCAGTTTTTCCTAATGTTATGATGATAATCCTTTCTTTTTGGTCAGGGAGTTGTTATTTCTTAACAAATATATTCAATATAAATGAGATTTTATGCTTCGACGGCGCAAAACCGCGGTCTTTAGGAATATAGGCGTGGTTTCGACTGCGCTCACCACACGCCGCTTAGTTCTTCGATTACACTCAGGACTTTGCGCTTAGTAGCTTGCATAGTCGAAGGATTAAGCTGTGTATGAGTCGAAGGGTTTATTAAAATGGTATCCCCTGAATTTCCGGATGAGGTTAATGGGTGAGATTTAAAAAACTGTTTTTTATACATGTTATTGTTATCGCGCTAAATTTCTCTTTTTTAGTTTACGCGTGGGATGAATTCGGAAATTTACCGCAGTATCTCGAACGCGACCATTTTGTTATTTATCATGATAATAGGATTTTAGCTAATGAATTAAGCTGGAAGGCGGAGTATTATTATAAACAGATTTTAAGGCATTTGAACGTGGAAAATTTTGACCCTTTTCGGGAGAAGCCGTGTCCTATTTATCTCTATAAAAATCATGAACAATATGTGGAAAATTCCGGAGCACCATCCTGGTCGGTAGGAATCGCCAAGCAAGAGCCTCTTTGTTTTGCCACTTATGAGAGAGCTAAGAATGTAGAACACACGGTTTTCCCTCATGAATTAACGCATCTTATGTTGTTTGTTTTTTTTGATGGACAGTCTATACCGCGCTGGCTCAATGAGGGATTGGCGGAATACGAAGAGGCTGATTTCGGTAAGACGGAAAAACCTTTTTTAAAAAGAAGGGTAAAAAACGGTTATTATATAAAATTAGAAGACCTTTTTAGTATGAGGAGTTATCCCGTCGATGACGAAGAACTGCGTCTTTTTTACGCGGAATCAGCTTCGGTGGTTGAGTTTCTTAAAGATGAAAATTTAGGGCAGTGTTTCGGTGAGTTTTTGTTGGAAATTAAAAAAGGGACAGACGCCCAAACAGCCCTTAAAGAAATTTACCAGTGGAAATTTTCAGGCGGTATCAAAGAACTTGAGAAAAAATGGATAGAATCTTTGGGGATTAGATAATGAAGGCTTTTTTAATAGACGGGAATTCTTTTTGTTACAGGGCGCATTACGCGGTCAAAAATTTAAGCACCAAAACAGGTAAACCGACGGGCGCTGTATTCGGTTTTGTCAATATGCTTAATAAAATAATTAAAGATGAAAAACCGGATTTGCTGGGGGTTGCATTTGACCTTAAAGTGCCGACGTTTCGTCATAAAAAATTCAAAGAATATAAGTTAGGCCGTCCTCCCATGCCGCAGGATTTGGTTGAACAAATGCCGCTGATCAAAGAAGTAGTGCGCTCTTTACGCGTTCCTATTTTTCAAAAAGAAGGTTTTGAAGCCGAAGATGTTATCGCGAGTATCGCCGTTAAATTAGAAGAGCGGAATTGTGAAGTTTTCATTGTGAGCGGTGATAAGGATATGTTTCAGTTGGTAAACGAAAGAATAAAAATTTATAATACCAATAAAGATGGTTTTATTTACACTGAAGAAGAAATCGAAAAACGGTTTGGAGTAGGGCCTGAAAAGGTAATAGATATCATGGCTCTAATGGGAGATAAAATAGATAATATTCCGGGGGTAAAAGGGATAGGCGAGGTTACGGCTAAAAAATTGATACGGGAATTCGGCAGTTTGGATAATCTTTATAAAAATATAGAAAGAGTGAAACAGGAAAAGTTAAAAAATATGCTTTTGGCCGAAGAAGAAAAAGCGCGCCTTAGCCGTGAACTGGCGACTATTGATACCGCGGTGGATGTTGAATTTAATATAGAAGAACTTAAATTGAAAGAACCGGATAGTCAAAAATTAACCCAGCTTTTTAAAGAACTGGAATTCAGAAGTTTTCTAAAAGATTACAAAGAAGCGGATACCGACGGCGCTTTTTATCATTTGATTAAAAATGAAAACGAGTTTCTTTCTTTAGTGGATAAATTAAAGAGACAGTCTTTTGTTTGTTTTGATTTCGAAACGACGAGCGCCGATCCTTTTCTGGCTGAAATTGTCGGCATATCTTTTTCCCTCAATGAAAAAGAAGCTTTTTATGTTCCGGTGAAAACAGTTGGCGCGGTTTTGGCTAATCAGGAAAATATGTTTGCCTCTGCCAATAACACCGAATGCCTTGATGTAAAGTTTGTTATGAAGAATTTAAGGCCTCTTTTTGAAAACGAGAGCATGGAAAAGATAGGACAGAATATTAAGTATGAAATGATAATACTCAAAAATAGCGGCATCGATTTAAAAGGGCGTTTTTTCGATACTATGGTGGCTTCCTATCTTTTGAATCCTTCGAAATTAAATCATAATTTGGAGGATATCGCTTTCGAATATTTGAATTATTCGATGACTACTTTCGAAGACCTTCTGGGGAAAGGTAAGAATAAGATTAGTATCTTGGAGGTAAATATAGAAAATTTAAAAAATTATGCCTGCGAAGACGCGGATATTACCCTTCGATTGAAATATATACTTGAGAAAAAAATGAAAGAAGAAAATCTTTTTGATTTGTTTTTTGAAATAGAAATGCCGCTCGTCGGCACTTTGAGCTGGATGGAAGAGAGCGGACTCAGCATAGATACGGCGTTGTTGGAGAAAATGTCTGGCGAGTTAGAGGGGAAATTAGGTGAGCTTACCGAAAAAATTTATGAAGAAGCCGGTGAGAAATTCAACATAAATTCACCTAAACAGTTGCAGGGTATTTTATTTGAAAAATTAAAATTAAAACCTGCTAAACGCACCAAAACAGGGCCATCTACCGATGTCGAGGTTTTAGCTAAGCTTTCGAAGGAACATAATTTGCCGGCGCTGCTTCTTGAATATCGGGAATTAGCGAAATTAAAATCAACTTACGTGGATGCTTTGCCTAAATTAATTAATCCTGTAACGGGGAGACTGCATACTTCTTTTAATCAGACTGTTACGCAGACAGGGCGTTTATCTTCTTCTAATCCCAATCTGCAGAATATTCCGGTTAAGGCGGAATTGGGACGGCGAATAAGAAAAGCATTTATTGCCGGAGGTAAAGACCATTTGATTTTAGCCGCGGATTATTCGCAGATAGAACTCAGAATTATGGCGCATTTTTCTAAAGACCCTGTTTTAGTAGATGCTTTTAAAAACGATATGGATATTCATTCTCATACCGCTTCCTTGATTTTCGGTGTTGAAGAGGAAGAAGTTACAAAATCGATGCGCTCTATTGCCAAAACCGTAAATTTTGGTATAATTTATGGTATGAGTCCTTACGGGCTTGCGAAGGAATTGGATATTGAAATAGATAAAGCAAAAGAGTTTATAGAGGCTTATTTCCGGCGTTATCCAAAAGTAAAAGAATATATTGATGAACAGGTAGAATTTGCTTCCGCGCACGGTTACGTTTGTACTTTATTTGGCCGCAAGCGTTATATTCCCCAGATAAACAGTGATGATATACAACTTCGCAATTTTGCCGTCCGCACGGTAATTAATACTCCTATCCAGGGAACAGCCAGCGATATAATAAAAAAAGCTATGAATGAAGTTTATAGTGAATTCAGAAAAAGAAAATTAAACAGCAAAATGATTCTTCAGGTTCACGATGAGTTAGTTTTCGAGACTGCCTCGAATGAAGTTGAAGAAGTCAAAAATATTGTCAGAGATTGTATGTGTAGAGCCGGAAATATTCTGAATGTTCCGGTTAAAGTTAGTTTAAAAGCCGGTAAAAACTGGCTTGAAGCTGAAGAAATATAACAAATGATAATCATCGGTTTAACAGGTTCTATTGCTTCTGGTAAAACTACGGCGGCGAAATTGTTTAAAAAAAAAGGCGCGGCCGTTATAGACGCCGATAAAATAGTTCACCGGCTTTATGGAAGTTGCACTGAATGCCGGAATAAAATAAAAAAAACTTTCGGCGAAGGAATTTTAAATAAAGATAAAACCATTAATAGAAAATGCCTTGGAAAAATTGTTTTTTCTGATATTGAAGCGTTGGAAAAATTATGCGGTATAGTTCATCCGCTTGTTATTCATGAAATTAAAAGCAATCTAAAATTAATTAAATTAAACAAAAAGAAAACCATGGTTGTTATAGACGCGCCTTTGTTGTTTGAAACGGGGTTAGATAAACTAACGGATTTCAATGTGTGCGTGTCGGTGCCGAAAAAAATAATGATAAAGCGCTTGTTTAAAAAAGGTATTTTGGGAGAAAAGGAAATTATGAGCCGGTTGAAAAACCAAATGCCTGTAAAAGAAAAAAAATCAAAATCGGATTTTATTATTAATAACGCGGGAAGTTTTTCCGATTTATATAAAGAGATAGAAAATATTCTGAAAAAAATAAAAAAAAGGATGGAAAAAAAATGAAAAAAATCAAATTTGTGTTATCGGGATGTTGTCCGCCGAAAGCGGCTTTAATCGACTATATTAGGGAATTTATTAGAATTGGTTTGGTCCAGGAGGAAAAAAAATGGAAATAGCCCAGTTGCAAAACAAGAGCATTACTCAATTGAGTAAAATGGCAAAAGAACATAAAATCAACGGAATAAGCGGGTTGAAAAAGCAGGATCTTATTTTCAAGATTTTGCAGGCGCAGGCTGAAAAAGAAGGAAATGTGTTTGGGGAAGGGGTCTTGGAAGTACTTCCGGACGGATTTGGCTTTCTGCGTTCCCCGAATTATAATTATTTGCCTTCCGCCGACGATATTTATGTTTCTCCTTCGCAAATCAAAAAATTCGCTTTGCGTACAGGGGATACTGTTTCAGGGCAAATAAGGCCGCCAAAAGAAGGGGAAAAATATTTTGCCCTTTTGAAAGTAGAGGCTGTGAATCTTTCCTCGCCGGAAATGTGCAAGGAAAAAATCCTTTTTGATAATTTGACACCTCTTTATCCGCAGCAGCGTTTTTTGCTTGAAACGACTTCAGATGAGCTTTCAATGAGGATTATGGATCTTCTTGCTCCGGTAGGAAGGGGACAGCGTGGATTGATAGTAGCCCCTCCTTACAGCGGGAAAACGGTTCTCCTTCAGAGATTTGCCAACAGTATTACTACCAATTATCCTGAAGCGGTATTGATGGTACTTCTTATTGACGAAAGACCGGAAGAAGTAACGGATATGCAGCGCTCGGTTAAAGGAGAAGTTATCAGTTCTACTTTTGACGAACCGGCTGAGCGCCATGTTCAGGTAGCGGAAATGGTTTTGGAAAAAGCCAAACGTTTGATAGAATATAAAAAAGATGTGGTGGTATTGCTCGATAGTATAACGCGATTGGCGCGCGCTTATAATACGGTTGTGCCTCATTCGGGAAGGATTCTTTCCGGAGGAGTGGATGCTTCAAGTTTACAAAAGCCGAAACGCTTTTTCGGAGCTGCCAGGAATATCGAAGAGGGAGGCAGTTTAACTATTATTGCTACAGCGCTTGTTGATACCGGTAGCCGCATGGACGAAGTTATTTTTGAAGAATTTAAGGGTACCGGCAATATGGAATTACAGCTTGACAGAACGCTTTTTCAGCGTAGAATATATCCTGCGATAGATGTGAGAAGGTCGAATACCAGAAAAGAAGATTTGCTTCTTGACCCTGATGAACTTAAAAGGGTCTGGATATTAAGAAAGGTTTTGAGTGAATTGAGCAATCAGGAAGCTATGGAACTTTTGATAAGCGGGCTTAAAAAATACAAAACCAACATAGACTTTTTAATGAGTCTTAAAAATGAGATTTAGAAGTTAAAAAATCGATTCTGAAATTTAGAATCTTTGATTTTAAAATTATTTTAAGAAATATACTGTAGGGTTCAGACCTGCCATGCCTACGGCAGGCAGGCCTGAACCGTTAACGAATTAGGAGGTGTTAAAAATGAAGAAAGATATCCACCCTGAATATAAACAGACAACCATTACTTGTGCCTGTGGGCAGGTAATTCATACTCGTTCCACAAAGCAGAATGTAAGAGTGGAAATATGTTCCAGTTGTCATCCTTTTTTCACGGGAAAACAAAAATTACTCGATTCGGCGGGTAGAGTCGAGAAATTCCGCAAGAAGTATAATCTCGCGGAATAAAACGCGTGTTTCGCGAAAATATTAGGAGGCAGAAAAAAGAAACGATGCCTGTTGTTTCTAATTTCTGCCTTCCTGTTTTTTTATTTAATGTTTAAGAGGAAGTGAATGTTGAAAAAAATAAAAAAAATACACGATAGATATGTTGAATTAGAAAAACTTTTAGCGGATCCTGAGGTGGTTTCTAATAGGCAGAAATATCAGGATTTTGCCAGGGAACGCGCCGGTTTATCGCAGACAGCTTTAAAATACGAAGAATATGAGCGTTTGAAAAAAGAAATAGTCGAAGCTGAACATTTGATTAAAACCGAAAAAGCGCAGGATATTATTGAATTAGCGCGAGAAGAAAAGGAAAAGCTGGGAGAAAAATCTTCTTCGATTTTAGAAGAATTTAAAGAACAGTTACTGGAAGAAGATGAAAATTTAGATCGTGATATTATAATCGAAATAAGGGCGGGGACTGGAGGAGACGAAGCGGCTATTTTTGCCGCGGACCTTTACCGTATGTATCAAAGATATGCCCAGAATAACGGCTGGCGCGCGGAAATAATGGAAGCCAAGCCCACGGGAACAGGGGGCATGAAAGAAATAATTTTTTCTGTGCAAGGTAAAAATGTTTATAGAAAACTAAGGTTCGAGAGCGGCACGCACCGTGTCCAGAGGGTACCGGTGACCGAATCTCAGGGAAGGATTCATACTTCAGCCGCTACAGTCGCGGTATTGCCGGAGGCCGAAGAAGTGGAAGTAGAGATAAAACCGCAGGATTTAAAAATAGATACTTATCGCGCCAGCGGAGCGGGTGGACAGCATGTTAACGTTACTGATTCGGCAGTAAGAATAACTCATATTAGTACCGGACTAGTCGTCTCTTGCCAGGATGAGCGTTCGCAGATGAAAAATAAAATTAAAGCCATGCGTGTTTTAAGAGCAAGACTGCTGGATAAATTAAAAAGCGACCAGAGAAAAAAAATAGACGATGAGCGCAGACTTCAGGTCGGCACCGGTGACCGTTCAGGGAAAATACGTACTTATAATTTTCCGGACGGAAGAATTACCGATCACCGCATAGGGTTTACCACGCATAGATTAGACGAAGTTTTAAATGGAGAATTGGACCCCTTAATTGAAGCTTTGCAGTCTGCCCATAGAGAAGATTTATTGAACATGGGAAAGTTGATAAAGAAACCATGATTTGCAAGTGGTGTCATTCTGAAATAGATGTTAGCGGGAAGCCGAAAGGAAGGCGTATAACATGTCCTCATTGCAGGAATTCTGTAATTGTAGGCGAATGAACGGCGTTTTCAGAGAGGACGAAATAGATTGTTTGTCTTTGCTTAAGCTGGCTGAAAAGAAAGGCGCTTTTGATATTTTTCAGGATGACTTGCGAAATATTTGTGAAATACTGCTTTGTGAGATTTTGAAAAAAAACCGCGCACAGCTTTATCTCGAAAATCCTGTTTTAAACAAAGAAGGATTAGAAAAATTATTTTTTTATTTTAGAGAATTATCTTTAGGTAAGCCTTTAGCTTTTCTGCTTAACAAAGCTTATTTTTACGGATTGGAATTTTATGTTGATGAAAATTGTCTTATCCCGAGGCCGGAAACCGAAATATTAGTAGAAAAAACGCTTGATATTGCCCGGGGTATAAATCAAAAAGAGTTGTTAATATACGATTTTTGTACCGGAAGCGGTAATATAGCAGTTAGTTTGACAAAGTTTTTAACTTGTTGTAGAATAAGGGCTATTGATATTTCGCCTAAGGCTCTTAAAGTCGCGTATAAGAATGCCTGTTTTCATGAAGTAGATAGAAGAATAGATTTTATCTGCTCTGATTTGGCGCAAGGAATAAAAAGAGGTTGTAAAGCGGATATAATAGTTTCTAATCCGCCTTATATATCTTCGATAGACATGAAGGCATTACCGCTGAATGTTAAACAGGAACCTGTTTTAGCTTTAGACGGCGGGAGCGA